>NZ_JAYGHW010000066.1:0-99912 GCF_034932185.1 Spirulina sp. CCNP1310
CTGCCCCCCTGACCCTTGTCCCCCCGACAACCCCCCCACCTGACACCCAGCCCGTTTCCCGCACAAAATCCACAATCACCACCCCCAACGCTCCCTTCTGGCTCCGGGCGTTACTGGTGATTCAGCGTGGCTCCTCGATCCTCACCTTTTGCCTCGCCACTGCGGTGTTAATGGTCTACGGCTCAACGGTCTATATTCAACAGGCTTGGAGCGAAGAGTTTCGCCAATTGGAACAACTCCAGCGGGAAAAACGGGAACTGACCACCGCCGATGAGTTGATGAAAAACCAATTGGCCCAACGGGCAGCGGCTCCAGAAAATGGTTTGGTTGCGCCTAGCCCCGCCAATACGATCTTTTTACCCAGAGCAACAACCCAATCGGTGCAATCCTCAACGCCCATCACCCCACTCCTGGAGGTTCGCCCGGATGCCCCCTTGGGATACTAAAACAACGCCCCGACCCTATCGCCTTCAGGTTCAGCGTTTAAGTTTGGTGTGGGCGATCCTCATCCTCAGTTTATGCGGGTTGGGGTTTAACCTTTACTCGTTACAGATTCGCCGTGCGCCAGCGCTGTTGGAACAGGCGCGGAACCAACAGATGATCTATATGCGCCCCTATATTCCCCGCCGAGCAATTGTGGATCGGGCGGGGAATTTGTTGGCGACGGATCGCCTGATCTTCACCCTCTATGCTCACCCCAATCAATTTAAAATTAGCCGTGAGGATGTGGCCGATCGCCTTGCTGCCCCCCTCACCCAAAATGCGCAACAACTGCTCACCCGTTTAAATGAACGGGAAAGCGGGATTTCTGTAGCGGCCAATCTTTCTGAGGAGGTGGCGGATCAAATTCGGGCTTTGCGATTAGATGGTTTAGAGTTGGTGCGGCAATATTCCCGCCTTTATCCCCAGCAGGAATTGGTGTCTGATGTGGTGGGTTATGTGGATTTGGATCATAAGGGTCAAGCGGGGTTGGAATATACCCAGGAGAAAGCCCTAGAGCGGGATGTGCGGACATTGCAAATGAGCCGGGCGGGGAATGGGGCGCTGATGCCGGACTATCTCCCTGATGGTTTATTGGGTTTTGATGATCAGCGCTTGCAATTGACCATTGATATGCGCCTGCAACGGGTGGCGCGATCGCTCCTCAAGCAACAGGTGGAGGCCTATAAGGCCAAACGGGGGGCGGTGATTGTGATGGATGTGAACGATGGGTCTTTGTTGGCTTTGGCCTGTGAACCCACCTTTGACCCCAATCAATATTCACGGTTTGATCTCAAGCTGTTTAAAAATTGGGCGGTGACGGATCTCTATGAGCCGGGGTCAACGTTTAAGCCGATTAATGTGGCGATCGCCCTCGAAGCCGGAGTGATTACCGGGGATGAAACCTTCTACGATGCTGGACGGATTAAGCTGGAAACCTGGGAAATTAGCAACCATGATTATAAAGATGTGGGGGGCCGGGGTGATCTCACCATTGGTGAAATTCTCAGCTTTTCCAGCAATGTGGCCATGGTGGAATTGGTGAAGCGGATGAACCCGCAACAGTACCATGAAGCACTCCAAAATTTGGATCTGACAAAACCCCTAACCATTGAGTTGCCGGGGTCTGCCGCTGGACAATTAAAGCCGGTGAGCAGTTTTCAAGCTTCCCCCGCTGAGGTGGCAACGACGGCCTTTGGCCAAGGGTTTTCCCTCACGCCGTTGAAATTGGCCCAACTCCATGGGGCGATCGCCAACGGTGGTTTGTTAGTCACCCCCCATCTGGTTCGGGGTTTGGTGGATGAAAATAATAGGTTAACCTGGGAACCCGAGGATCGCCCGGTGAAACGGGTCTTTTCCCCGGAAACGACGGAAATTGTCCGGCGCAAGATGGGGGAAGTGGTTGATGCGCCGGGGGGCGATGTGGTGCGGATTCCGGGCTATCAAATGGGGGGCAAATCAGGAACCTCCCAAAAGGCTAGCCCCACGGGGGGCTATTACGATGATCTCAAAATTGTCAGTTTCGTTGCGACCTTACCCCTCGAAAGCCCCCAATATCTCGTGTTAGTGGTGATCGATGAACCGAAAGGAAAGGATCTCTTTGGCTCTACGGTGGCGGCTCCCTTGGTGAAGTCGGTTACGGAGGCGTTGATTGCGATCGAGGGATTGCCTCCGGCTGTGCCGTAGAGTAGGGGCGAAAAATTTTTCGCCCTGCTGGGGATGGTTCGCCCTGCTGGGGATGGATTGATCCTCACAAATTTTTTAATCCCGTTCATCGTCGGTGTCATCGGGGGTGGGGTTGTCCATTTCTTCCTTAAAGCCCCGGAGGGTTTTCCCTAAAGCTCCCCCCAATTCGGGGATTTTTTTCGGGCCAAAGATGAGAATGCCGACGATCGCAATGATGGCCACTTCTGGCCAACCAAGTCCAAACATAATTTTAAATCCTTTGTAACATTCTGTGGGTTGTTGCCGTGGGCGGCGGCCCCCTCAGTATATGCTGAAATTTATCTTCCCCTAAATCCAATCTTTGGTTATGACTGCGATCGCCCATCCCCCCCAACTGGCCAGCGAACTCCATCCCCTCATTGAGCGGTTGGCCAACTGTATCCTGACGGTGTGGCATGAACAGCTTGACCTCTCCCCCTATCCTCTCCCGGAGGATTTGGGCTATGTGGAGGGTAAACTCGAAGGGGAACGGCTGCGGATCGAAAACCGCTGTTATCAAACCCCCCAATTCCGCAAGCTCCATCTCGAATTGGCCAAGGTGGGGAAAAACCTTGATATTCTCCATTGTGTGATGTTCCCTAATTTGGATTACGCCTTACCGATGTTTGGCTGTGATTTGGTAGGGGGCCGGGGGCAAATTAGCGCGGCGATTGTGGATTTATCCCCAACGAGGGGCGATCGCCAACTCCCCCCCGATTACCAAACCGCCCTTAGCGCCCTCCCCGCCCCGCAATTTTCCCAAGTGCGCGAACTCCCGGCCTGGGGAGATATTTTTTCCGAATTTTGCCTGTTTATCCGCCCCGATGGCCCTGAAGAGGAAACCGCCTTTATTGAGCGCATTGAGCAGTTTTTAACGATCCATTGCCAGGGGGCGACAGCGGCCCAACCCCTCCCCCCAGAGCAAATCGCCACCAACTGGGCCGGCCAATCCCACTACTGCACCCAACAGCGACAAAACGACAAAACCCGCCGCGTCTTAGAAAAAGCCTTTGGCGATGATTGGGCCGAATTTTATATGAACACCGTCCTTTTCGACCTCCCTCCCTGCCCCTAAGCCCACCATGCTCACCCAAACCCACCTCCACCAACAACTCCTCAAAGTTCACACCCAAGGCAAAACCCTCCACAACATCACCCCCCAAATAGAAACCGTTGTCAAAGAATCCGGGATTCAAACCGGCCTCTGTGTCGTCTTTATCCGTCACACCTCCGCCAGTTTGATCATCCAAGAAAACGCCGATCCCGCCGTCCTGCGAGATCTTAATACCTTCTTTAATAAACTCGTCCCCGAAGATGGCCGCAGCTACAGCCACGCCGACGAAGGCCCCGACGATATGCCCTCCCATATCCGTTCCACCCTCACCCGCACCAGTGAGCAAATCCCCATCACCCAAGGCCGTTTAGTCCTGGGAACCTGGCAAGGGATCTTCCTTTGGGAACACCGTCAACGCAGCTATGAGCGGCAGATCGTCATCCACATCAGCGGCCATTAGTCTCCTCCCCTCAGCCCCCTCAACCGCAATTTTGCCCGCTCTGGCCCTCGAACCGTCTAGACTGCCCAAGGTTTGGATTAGACTGGTGCTATTGTCGATGCATCCGTGGTGATTCATCGTCGAGTTCAGTTTTCCCCGACGGAGGCTAAAGTCGATGGACTCCCTACGAACTGAAGAGTCCCCACGCCTTTAGGCCGGGGAATGTCAACAATCAGCAGCGATCGAAACGACTATGGCGGCGGGTTTAAAACCATCCACACTCAGCCTTCTGAAACGCTTCAACCAAGCTTTTCCCCAATTCTATGAACAGTTTGTCAGTAGCGAAATTCAACTGCAAAACCTGCGTCTGGCCTATCGGCTCTATCGTACTAAGTTGGCGATTATCGAAGTCCGGCCCGAAGGCTCAAAGAGTGCCGTCCATTTTGCCTACCGCAATCAGTCCTTTCTCCTCAGTGATATCTTTGGGGTTCTCGCCGCCTATGGTTTAACGATCCACAGCTTGAACCTCTACGGCCAGATCAAGCCCCCCATGCTCGTTTTTATCAAGCTAGTGGTGTCCCGGGGCAATAAGGTCTTGCCCGAAAAAACCGCTGAAAACGTCTGTCGCGCCATCCGCGAAGCCCTCGCCGGTCGGTTTGAGGTGGAGGAAATGCTCGCCGTAGAATTCAACCTTGATGCCGGTTTAGAGCAGGTCGAAACAGAATTTTATGTCGATCCCGTATTCCACCTCCCCGCCCTCCTCATCGAAGCCGACAACCAACCCGGCCTGTTTTACAAAGTCATGTACGCCATTTGGCAAGAGGATTTACTGGTGGTCAATGCCAATCTTCTCGTGTGGCGGGGTAGAACCCGGTTGATTCTCTACCTTTTGGGGCCCAATGAAAGTTTAATCCCAGAGTACCTGGGGCAAAAAATTGCCGAAAGTGTCCGTCAACGCCTATTAGGGGAATAGTTTGGCGATGGATGGGTGGGGGCGAAAAATTTTTGTGCCTCCGGCAGGCTTACGCCAACGCCCCTACATTGCGCCCTGAGATACATCCGCTGAGTTCTAGACTCAAAAGACCGGTTCGGGCTAGGATAAGAGCTATGGAAACCATTGAGCTTTTCGGGGTTACTCACACCTACGAACTGACCCCACCTTCCCCTGATGCTGACCGGCCAGTGCTGATTTTTATCCATGGCTGGCTCCTGAGTCGCCAATATTGGCGGCCCTTAGTTGAGCGTTTAGCGCCTGAATATCAATGTTTATGCTATGACCTCCGGGGGTTTGGCGATTCGAGCGCAGTCAAGACCGATCAACCCCCAGAACAAGCACGGCCCTATCACCTCGCGGCCTATGCTCAAGATCTCGTCGCCCTTTTAGCCCAACTCCAGATTCATCAAGCTTGGTTGATTGGCCATTCCCTGGGGGGAAGTATTGCCCTCTGGGCCGCAGAACTCGCGCCCTCCAAAATCCAAGGCGTGATCTGCCTCAACTCCGGTGGCGGTATCTTTCTCAAGGAAGAGTTTGAACGCTTCCGCCGGGCCGGTTGCCAAATTGTTAATAGTCGGCAGCCTTGGCTGGCCTATATCCCCGGCTTAGATTGGCTGTTTACCCGTGCGATGGTGGCTCGCCCTTTAAGCCGGAATTGGGGACGGCAACGTTTAGATGATTTTTTAAAAGCGGATCGAGAAGCAGCCCTCGGCGCATTGCTGGAAACCACCACAGAACCAGAAGTCCATCACCTGCCCCAATTGGTAGCCCGCTTGAGCCAACCTGTGTTTTTCCTGGCGGGCCAACAGGATCGGGTGATGGAATTGCAGTATGTGCGCCACCTGGCTAGCTTTCACCCTGGCTTTCAGCAGCGGGATAATGTGATTGAACTTGCCGATTGTGGTCATTTGTCGATGGTGGAGCAAACCAGCTTGGTCGAAGCTCACATTCGTGATTTGGTGGCTGACGCTTGTTCTCGGAGTTCTCCGTCGATTGCCGCAGATTGGTGCATCGATCCCCAACCCAGTTCACCGTAGGATCGATCTGCCCTGAAAGAAAAGGAATCGGTGATGAAGGGGGTAAGATTATGGCACAATGGCCCCCAAACTTGTTTGATCACGTTCGGTCAACCCGCCAAGAGGGGGCGCAAATACCACAGGTCTTTGATCTAGACTGGAGGGGAGGGATATCGTTGATCACTCCCCCTTGATGATCTGAATCATGGATAAAGTCCATCAGGGATTGGTCTAGAATCGTTATCCTTGGACTCACAGAAGAAACCATGCTCAACATACTGAACCGCTTGGGAGAAATCACCTATGCTACACCGCAAGATTTATCAATTGTGTGCAGACGGTCGAGAAGTCAGTATTTTCTTGCGGGATCAGCAGCGATGGATTGAACCAGCTCGGATTGTCGATATTGAAGGGGATCTTGTCACGATTCGTTATGAAACGGATGAGGATGAGGAGGTTAGCTCCTGGGAGGAGATGGTGCGTTTGGAGAGTATTGGGGCGATTTCCCAAAAGTTAGCCTCTGTGCCACGGGGCTATACGGAAATTCTCGTCTCGGATGATTGTCACGAAGCAGAACAAATTTACCCTAATTCTGGGGAAGGACACGATAAAAGCTCTAGTTAAGCGGATCGGGGTGAGTCATAAGGGATGGTGAAAACTGCATTAATTACCGGAATTACCGGCCAAGATGGTTCCTATCTGGCGGAGCATCTCCTCACCCAGGGTTATCGGATTTTTGGCTTGGTGCGGCGATCGAGTTCGAGCAATTTGCAGCGGATTAGCCATTTATTGGGCAATGTGGAGATTTTACCGGGGGATTTACTGGATCAGCCTTCTCTAATGGATGCGATCGCCCAAGCCCAACCCGATGAAATCTACAATCTAGCTTCTCAAAGTTATGTGCCTCTCTCCTGGACACAGCCTTCGTTAACGGCGGAATATACGGGTTTAGGGGTGGCGCGGCTATTGGATTCGATTCGTCGCTGTAAGCCCGATGCCCATTTTTACCAAGCCTCCAGTAGTGAGGTGTTTGGGCAACCCAGCGAGTCCCCGCAAACGGAGGACACCGCCTTTCGCCCCCGTAACCCCTACGGGACGGCGAAAACCTACGGCCATTGGCTCACGGTGAACTATCGCCAACATTACGGCCTCTATGCCTGTTGTGGGATTACCTACACCCATGAATCCCCTCGGCGGGGGGCGGAGTTTGTGTTTCGTAAAATTACCCAAGGGGCTGCCAAAATTAAGCTGGGTTTAGCTCAGGAACTCAAGCTGGGGAACCTCGATGCGCGGCGGGATTGGTGCTATGCGCCGGATGCGGTGCAGGCGATGTGGTTGATGATGCAGCAGCCGGAGCCGGATGATTACATTATCGGCAGTGGCGAAACCCATTCGGTGCGGGAGTTGGTGGCCTGTGCCTTTGGGGTGGTGGGGTTAGATTGGCAGGATTATGTGACGGTGGATCCGGAGTTTTACCGCCCCGATGAGGCGGTGCAGTTGGTGGGCTGTATTGATAAGATTCGCAGGAAACTTCAGTGGGAACCGCAACATTCTTTTGAGAAGATGGTGGAGGTGATGGTGCGTCATGATTTGGAGTTGTTGGGGGGTGGGGAGTAGGGAACGGGTAACGGGGAAGGCTCAAATATTGCCAGAACTGCGTAGGGGCGTTGGCGTAAGCCTGCCGGAGGCACAAAAATTTTTTGCCCCTGTTCGCTTCTTTTTTGTGGCTGATCGGTTCAAGCCAACCAGCGGGCGCGGTAGTGGCGGGCATCGATGTGGCAAAGGTGGGGAAAACGACGATAACGGGCGAGGCCGCCGGGCCACCAGGGATCGAGGAACCAATAAAGTTGGTTGCCGGTGAGGCCTTCGCAAACAAAATCGATCGCATCCCCGATTAGGTGACGGCTATCGGGGAGGCCGCCAACGGCTTGGTTGATGTGGGGGGGGCGATACCAACTGGTAATGAGGAGGGGGCGTTGGAGGCGATCGCTCACCTGTTGTGCCAAGATCGCAATGCGAAGGATGGCCTCAACGGTGGCCTGATCCGGGGGCATCAGCGTTCCGCCTTGGGTGGCTTGGGCCCAGGTTAATTGCCCTTGGGGGAGGATTGTTGCACTCAATTGCAGATTCTCCGGTGTCCATTGTTCCGGCCGTTGGGGGAGGATCAGTGTTGCCATTTCCGCCGTGGGGGGATGTTGCTCCATGGCCTTGAGGTCGGCGGTAAGGGAGGCAAGGGTTTGCTCACGGGTTTTTAGCCCGTGCCATAATTGCATGAGGCGAATTAAGGCCTCCCGTTGTTGGTGGGTTTCGCGGTAGGTGTGGGGAATGCGGCGGATAAATGTGAGCAATTCGCGGTCGAGTTCGGTGGCGATCGCCCCTAGTTTTTCCGGATCACTGCTGGCAACACTGAGGCGTTCCGGGTTAATCCCTAGGGCGGCGATCGCCGTTTGTCGAGAATTCAACTGTCGCCAAATGCGAAACCCCTCGGTGAGGGCATTGCGTTGGGCCCCCGTCCCGCCATAGTTGAGGGGAATTTGCTGCACCCAATGGAGCAGCGCCCCATCAAACAGATGTAAATCCGGATCGGGGCGGCTAGAAACGGCTAAGGACTTAATCACCGCCTCCCGACTGGGCAACTGTCGCCAGGATTGAATCAACCGCAACAGCGCTTCCCGTTGGTGGGGAAAGCCCTTGTATTGCCCTGGGATCCGCTGAAGGAACTGCTTCAGAGCAATATCTAGATCCTCCGTTGCCAACTGTTGGGCCGATTTTTGGGTTTCCCGGGCCAAGGATTCCATCGCGGCCCCAGCACTATCCAATCTGCGCCAAACCCGCACCACCTCCAATAAGCCTCGTCGTTGGTGGGATAGCCCTAAATAATATTCGGGAATTTTTTCAATAAACGTCAGGAGTTGTTGATCCAGGGCCATCTGATCTGGCCCCATGCCGATCATTTCCAACTCTTGGCGATAGGCCGCCTGTAATGCTCTGCCATCACAGGGGGCTAACTCCCCCACATTGGTTTCTTCTACCGCCGGGATATACCCCGCCGCCACAATGGCCAAAAAGCGATCGCTATAGGCTCCCGTCCCCAGATCCCAGAGATCACTCCCCTGCCAACCTTGGGTAATGAGGCGATCGCTCAGGGCGCGGATCGTATTCGCGGCATACTGTACCTGGAGGGGAAAACTTTCTAAACATTTTGCGGGCTGGCTAATCCCTAAACCCATTTCTCCGGTAGCGAGCAGGGGCGATCGCTGCACCTGAGCCAAGGCAGCAAGAACCGAAGCATGAATCCCTGCCCGTTCCGCCTCCAACCCATAATAATAGCCGCCTTGATTTACTGTCCCCATATCCTCGCCAACCCTAAAATGTTCAAGATGCCATCAGCCACTCCCAAGCCTTGACCCAAATAGCTCAAGCCCTCCCAATCATACTGCCAGAGATTTAGTCTCGCTGAACAGCCTGAAAAATTCCTTTAGGGCTGATTCCGCACAAAACCCCCCGCTAACCCCCTTGCCGGATCCCGCAATTGAATATTGTCATGGGTCAACTCGTGGGTACAGGGTAAAGGTGCAGCCCAACAAAGGCCGATCTCAGGGCTAGGCCGCCAATAATCTACATCCTGAGCACGAGCCGCCTCAAAATTAGCTGTTGGATAAGTCTCCTCCAAGGCAGGAGGAAGCAACGGCCGCCAAATCCATGGATAAACAGAGCGAGTCACTCTATAGTCTTGTAAGGGAACGATCAAACAAATTCCCCATAAAATTGCAAAAAACAAGCTGAATCGAGGCTTATTTTCTTTAAAAATAAGCAAGGTAAGTCCACTGAAAACGATTGTAATCAGCATGATTAGCTCTAGGGACAAGGAAAACCCCCACCACAAACTAGCCCCGCCGGAGCAAATCAAAACCGCCAGCCATTTCATTTTTGCCTGTTCACGACAACGGCAAGCTAGGTATAAAGCGGGTAAGATACAACTATATCCTGCACCAAACCTCCAAGTTGGTACAGAGTAAACAACGTAGATTATACCCAAAAGGGTTAAAAATAAAAAATAGCTCTTGCCTTTGACATTCATTTGTTGGGGTTGAACAAGAGCAATCACCATTACGGCAATAGAACAAATAATCAAAAATACAAAAGGAGTTTCAATTCCAAGCCAAGGCAAAATCCATTCACCCCATCGAGGATTTTCAGGGATTGCCTCAGGAAAATACCATTGATTCCATTTTTGAATGAACTCAAGATACTGTGCCGCTTGCTGTTTGCCCACTGACCAAGGTAAGTCGAAACAAGCTACAGATGATGGGTAAAGGGGGCAACCTGATACAACTACATTTAAAATGAATAACGGTAGCAACCCAATAAAAGACAAAGTGCTAATTTTAAAAAAGCTCAAAACTTTATTTTTTACTGTGCTCAGATATAAAAAAATTGTAACAAATAGGAATGGCAATGCTGTTAGTTTTAGAACTACAATAAAAGCAGAAAATATTACCGCAATAAGTGCAATTCTACTTGGATTATGAACAACTTTGCTTTTTGCTTTTAAAATCAACCAAGGTATAATAACGCTCATGATTAGAATTGGCTGATCCGGAGATACTGACATGGCAATAGTCAACTTAATGGAACTGGGTAATAATAACAAAAAAGCAAAACTTGCAAACCAATCGGTTAATTCATCTCGTTGATGAATGATGCGCTTGATATGTAAGCAGGCTTGTCCAAACCCTAATAAATAGGCAAACCCTCCCAAACTAGAACTAATCCGCGTTGTAAAAATACCGGCATTGAGGGGTGCAATTAAGGCAAACCAAGGGGAATTAGTGGCAAAACGATTATGGATTAAAGCCAATCCCGGAACGGTTCCATATTGACTAAACCAACTGATCGCTTGGTAGTGGTAAAGCCCCGTATCTGACCAATAAACAGTTTGGGAACAAAGCCATGATAGCGCGAGGCTAAATCCTAGGAGGGTGAGGAGTAACCAGGGAGATTGGCGGGCGATCGCCTTCCATAACAATCTAGCTTGATCACGGCATTGTTTTGAAATGAGGGCAGGGGTAATGCCGATCAACGTCGTGAGCAAACCCACGATGGGCGTGAGGGGTACAAAAAAGGAGACAATGAACAAAACCCAAGCCAGGCTTAAAATCCCTAACCACAGAGAAATGATGGTGCGATCGCCCAAAGGCAGGTCATTTTCAAGATCAAAACGATTTAAAATCGTAATGCCCATGAGCCAAGCGATACAGCTAAAGCAAAACCAAGTCAAAAGTAGAAATAGCAAATCAATATCCTCTTAAAACGTAGATATTATTACTGAGATTGGATCGGAACTTTGATGAAACCCGCCCCAATTCCACGGTCTGGATCACGCAATTGAATATTCTGGTCACTGAGGGCATAGGTACAAGGCAAAGGAGCCGCCCAACATAACTCAGTGCCATCCGTGGGGACAAAATAGGTTACATCATTAGTCTGAAGGGCTTTGAATTTGTGGGGTGCATAGGTTTCTTGGAGGCTGGGGGGAAAAATGGGATAAATTTTTACATTAATGCGATTATGTGCGTAGGTCAGGAGGTAGTGGCGACTAATGATTAAAAAAGAAAGAATACTTAAAATTGTAAAAAACTGTGGCTCGGTAATTTTTGGATAAAAATAAATGCCAATAATGCTTAAAAATGTTAAGCAAAAGATCAAAATAAATGAAGGTGATGAAAATTCTAGCCAAGCATTAGCTGCCCCGGAAATGAGTAACACCGATAATATGCGCTTGCGTGAATGATGATAACAGTATTCTGCCATTAAAAATGCGGGTAGTAAGCAAGCATAGCCTAAACCAAATCGCCAAGTTGGCGCAGAGGTTAGCACATAAATCAGTCCCAATGTTGCCATGATCATGACGTACTGCTTACCTTTGATAGCAATTTTAGGATGATAAATTAAGAGTAACCAAATGGTGATCACAGAGCAGAAAATTAAAAATGTGAATTGTTTTTCGGCATGAATCCAAGGCTGAACCCAGCCCAAAGTTTCGCCTGTGGGTGTTGCGCCAATCCACCGATTCCATTCTTTAATCTCTTGATAGGATTTTTGAACTTTAGTGAGACTCAACGACCAGGGTAAGTCAAAACAAAACAGGGAGGATGGAAAAAGCATACATCCAGAGGTAAAAATATTAAATGCAAATAGGGGAGAAATGCAGATCAATGCCAAAAATCCCCCCTGAATTGCAGGCTTAAGAATTAATTTAAAATATTGATTAATTTGATGGATTTTGTTTTGAGAAAATTTGATAATAAAGCTTGTATTGGATTGAGTGAAAACATAAAAGCAAAATGTTAATACCACTAGGGGTAAAGCACTTAATTTAATCGTCGTTCCCGTTGCAGTTAAAATTAGCGGAATCAGGATTGATTGATCTTGAGATAAGTTTCTCTCTTTTAAGATGATCAACATTACCCATGCTGTGATCACAGTCACAAAGATAATGGGTTGATCGGGAGAAATCGAAAAAGGGAGTGAAGACCAAAATAAGGTGGGAATGATCAAGAACATTGCCAATCCTAAAAACCAATCGGTAAATTGTTCCGTTTTATGTAGAATTCGATGCAAAATGATTGCGGTTTGAAACAAGCCGATTAAAAAGATCAATCCCCCTAGGCAAGCGGTGATTTTTGCGCTCAAAATGCCAAAATTGAGGGGGGCAGCGAGGGCAAACCAAGCAGAATTGGTGCTAAAGCGTTCATGAATGAGGGCTAAACCGGGAACTGTGCCATACTGGCGAAACCATTCGATCGCCTGGTAATGGTAGAGGCCGGTATCAAACCAGATGATCCCTTGGGCGGAGAAGAAGGCGGTGGCAAGGGTTAAGCCTAAACCGGCAACTTGCCAAGGCCAAGGTAGGGAGATGAGGGTTTTAATGAGGGTAAGACTTTCCTGGCGGGTTTGGGTTTGACTGAGGGCGATCGCCATTAACCCCCCCCCAACAGCTAAACCCACCCAGGGACTCAGGGGTAAAACCAGAGAGATGGTAAATAAGGCCCAAGCTAAGGTAAATAAGCCTAACCAGAGGGCAATGAACAGGCGATCGCCCTGACGCAGGATGCAATCTGCCCGCAAGATGTGCAATAGACCGAGGCCAATGGTGAACGTGATGACGGACAGCAACAGCCACAACAGGATTAAAACTAACATAAAGACAATGGGGGGAGAGATAGCATCTTAGATGATTAGGAAATCATCCTGTTTCCATGGGTTGGCATCGATTTTGGCAGTCAACAAAGGGCAATGATGAAAGGATTATAGGCGATTGTCGAGGATTGTTTCCCAATAGCGAATACAGGCAATAATTAACGCCATGTAACAGGGAATGGCAAAGGCAACTTCTACGGGTGTATTGAAAAATGGTGTGGTAAAGCCGGTAAATTTATCGACGGCACTTTCGCCATAGATGCGAAATCCTGCGGACATTAACTGGGCTTCAATGGGAAAGGCGATCGCCCCCGTCACCCCTAAGGCAATCATAAACCGCAGGACGATGGGCCAATGGAGGAAAAAGCGATCCACCACCACCGCCGCAATACCGATGACCGCCACCCAGAGGCCCGTGAGTAGGAAGCTAATATCAAAAAACAGATAAGACCAGGAGGGCAGATTGCGATTCTCTACCATTGGATGGATCATCACTTCAAAGAGGAACACCGCTAAAAAAGCAATACCAATGCTGCGGAGCCATTGCCGTTTTTTGCTCGGGATTAGGGGTTCATCATCGAGGACAAAGCTCCAATATTTATAGAAGCTGATCACTAAGCCGGTGAAAACGGGGGTGTAGTACAGGACATCTAGTAAGGGAACACCGGCAACGAAAATGTTAGTTAATGTGGCCAAGACTTCGGGGGCATAGCTGCGAATGCCGAGGTTAACGACGAGGATTTCTAAGAATGTCACCACAATGGTTAAAACCCCTAAATAAATGGGGAATCGCTGCCATTCTTTCCATTGTGGCAAGAGTTGATCGGTGATTGTCACCACGGTTAAAATGATCGCTGTCCAGCCAATGGTGAGAATCCAACTAACATCGTGGTAAAGGTATGCCCAGACCCCTAGCCGTTCATTGAGCCACATGGGGGAGGTGAAGAGTTCAAAGATTAAAACCCCTAGGGCTAAAATTAAGAAGCGGGGAATGATTTTAGTTTTAATTTTGCTGAGAAACAATGTGGCAAGGCCTGCTCCAACCAGCGTCACGATTTCAAAAATAATAATCGGGAGGGTTGGTGTTTTTTCAAAGCTACAGTGAGCAAGGAAGAGCAAGTTAATCATTGAGCCTCCAACCAGAGTTAGTTTAAGAGTCCTTGAAATACACCCAAGCCATCGACGGAACCCAGCATGGCATCGGCGGCTCGCTCCGGGTGGGGCATCATGCCTAAGACGTTGCCCTGACGGTTGGTGATGCCGGCGATGTTCCCGAGGGAGCCGTTGGGGTTGTGGGTTTCATCGACAAGGCCATCGGGATCGCAGTAACGGAAGAGGATTTGGCTATGGTCTTCGAGGCTTTTGAGGGTGTCGGGGTCGGCATGGTAGCGGCCTTCGCCGTGGGCAATGGGGAGGGTGATGATGGGTTGCGCGTAGGTCTTAGTCCAGGGGGAGCGGGGGTTTTCGAGTTTAAGGGGGGTGCGATCGCAAATAAAATGGAGATCGCGATTGCGGGTTAAGGCTCCGGGGAGTAGCCCCACTTCGGTAAGGATTTGGAAGCCATTGCACACGCCTAAGACCCATTTGCCTTGGGCGGCATGGTCAAGTACCGCTTGCATGATTGGGGAAAAGCGGGCGATCGCCCCACAGCGAAGATAGTCCCCATAACTAAACCCCCCCGGCACAATCACCACATCCACATCCCCCAAATCGGTTTCCTGATGCCAGATGAAGCGGGTGGGTTGCCCTAAAAGGTCGCGGGTCACATAGGCGATATCGCGATCGCAATTAGACCCTGGAAAGACCAAAACGCCAAAGTTCGTCATGCTGTTGCCAATTCCGTCAGTTCAAAGCAATAGTTTTCAATCACGGGGTTAGCCAAGAGGCGATCGCACATCTGATCCAGTTGGGTTTTAGCCTCCCCTGGATCCGTTGCTGTTAATTGCACTTCAATATATTTGCCAATCCGCACCGATTCCACCCCGTCATAGCCCAATTGGTGCAGCCCGGAACAGACCGCTACCCCCGCTGGATCGAGGACAGAGGAGCGGAGGGTGACATAAATACGGGCATGAAAATGAGCCATCGCAATCCCTTAGAAACAGCACGGTTCTATTCTATACGCCTAAGGGCGGTTTCTCTTGAAGTAGGGAGTGGGAAGTGGGGAGTAGGGAGTGGGAAAAAAATCTCAATTTCCCTCTCTCCTCTCTTCTCTATCCTCTTTTCTCGCCATGGGATGCTCCCAAAAGCGATTCTGATCCCTTGGAGTACGCCAAACAGTTAAGCTAAAGGGGAGCAACTGAGCCAGCCCTTGCTGTCCCCCCCCCATGAAGACCCGCACCCGTTCCCAAGCTACAATCCTCAATCTCCTCAAAACGCTGCAACGCGCTATTTCTGCCCAAGACCTCTATTTAGAACTGCGCAATAATCAGCAAAACATGGGGTTAGCAACCGTGTACCGTGCTCTCGAAGCCCTGAAGCTGGATGGTTTGGTGACGGTGCGCACCCTCACCAGTGGCGAATCTCTCTATAGTCCTGTCCAACAGGATCAACATCACCTCACCTGTTTAAACTGTGGGGCTTCGATTCCCATCCCCCAATGTCCTGTCCATGAATTGGAGCATCAACTGGAGCGATCGCACCAATTTAAGGTCTATTATCATACGCTTGAATTCTTTGGCCTCTGCCAACAATGCCAATATGAGGAAAGAGGATAGAGAAAAGAGGGCTTATCCCTTCTCATTCCCCACTTCCCACTCCCTACTCCCCATTTCCCACCCCTATGCTTTCCCCCCGTCCCCGTCCCATTGAACCCCAACCCGGCCAAGAATCTGTCTGGCATTATCCCCGGCCGGCCATTGTCCAACCCAGTGCCAAACGGATTCAGGTGATCTGCAATGGTGTGGAGATTGCCGATAGTTCTCGCACCCATCGGGTTTTAGAAACCAGCCATCCCCCGGCCTATTACATTCCTATTGCTGATATTCAGATGGATTATTTCACCCCCACGGATCAGCAATCCTTTTGTGAATGGAAGGGTTGGGCGCGGTACTACACAATTACAGTGAGGGATCAGGTGTTGGTGAATGCGGCTTGGCAATATCCGGAGCCGACCCCGAATTTTGCCGTGATTGCAGAGGCGATCGCCCTTTACCCCGGCCGGATGGAGGCCTGTTATGTGGATGGGGAACGGGTACAGGCCCAAGCCGGGGATTTCTACGGAGGGTGGATCACCGCCGATATCGTCGGCCCCTTCAAAGGCGGTGCGGGAACCTGGGGCTGGTAATGGGTTAAGCCTTGGCCTGAGGCTGGACTTCGCTGGCGACTTCGTAAAAGCAGGTTTCCGGCGGGCCAGCGAAGAGATGGCCCATTTCTTTAATCAGGGCCTCATGGAGGTCGTTGCGGTTAGCATCCATGTCTTCAAGGTTATCCCAAAAAATGACGGCAATCCCTTCATCTGTCCCCGGCTTTTGCAGCAGGTAAGCCCCCTCAAACCCTTCGCTATAGGTGGAAACGGCCTTAACAAACAATTGTTCGGCTTCATTGAATCGGCCGGGCTTAAAGGCTCCAATGGCGACGTAGGCATATTTATGTTTGAGGAAATCTAAAAATTCGGACATCTTCGCGCCTCCTTAGGCTGTGGCTATGGTTCTACCTTGCCATGATCCCTGAAGGGGGGGGATTTTGCGGGGATTTTTTTAACAAAGAGGATGAAAAATATTCAAACGATATGCAAATGATCATCAAATGATACTCACGGATACTCAAAACCCCAAAACCAAACCCCCTAAAAAAATCGTGGAGACTGTTGGGGGGCTTAGGTTTGGGGGATGCCGGGAGGCGGATTTGAACCGCCGACACGAGGATTTTCAGTCCTCTGCTCTACCGACTGAGCTATCCTGGCTTGCTCTTGGCTCATTCCTAGGGAAAAATTCAAGCGCAGTTACTAACTTAGCAAGTTTTCTGCAATTGTGCAAGGGTTTTGGAGAAAATTGTAAAAATCCCTTAGGGTGACTCCCAGTGGGAGGTTGTGGAGGTTCAGGGTTGTAGGGATTAGCATGGAGGGATTCCTCTCCATCACTCCGTTTATGGTTATTGCTGCCCATACCCCCAACCCTAATGATCCTGAGCAAAAATGGCATCCCCTCCAGGCTCACCTCACGAAAGTTGCCCACAAAGCCGCTGCCTTTGCTGCTGTTATGGGCGGGGAGCGTTGCGGCTATTATGCCGGTCTCTGGCATGATCTAGGCAAATACCATCCGGCTTTTCAAGCCTATTTGCAAGCTTGCCATGGGGGCGATCGCACCCAATCCGTACCCCACGCCATCCACGGAGCCAAGTTAGCTGCTAAACAGTTTCAACCCCTTGCCCTCTTAATCTATGGCCACCATAGCGGTTTACCTGCTTTTGATACCCTCAAGGTAAAACTAACAGGGCGAAATCCTGAGCAAACAGAAACAGCTTATCAAACCGTGATCGAACAGGCAAAAGCGGCTGGTATTGACCTCAAAGCTTCTCCGATGCTCCGTCAAGAGATGGCTGCCCATCAGCATAATTCTTTGCAGTGTGAATTGTTCCTCCGATTGCTTTTTTCTTGCCTGATTGATGCAGATCATTTAGACACAGAGGAGCATTTCAACCCAGAAAAAGCAGCACAACGAAAAATTTCTCTTCCCTTGCAATCAGTTGATTCCAATGATGTAGCAAGAGAAGAAAATCTCCTTACACTCCCCCAATTCAAAGCTGAGTTAGAACGTGAACAAAAACTCTTTGAACAAAACCTCTTACTGAATACTGTGCCGAATACGCTTGTTAATCAAGTCCGGCACGAGGTTTATCAATTTTGCTGCGCCCAAGCCTTGCACAAGCCGGGCGTGTTTCGTCTTTGCGTACCCACAGGGGGCGGTAAAACCCGCAGTGGTTTGGCTTTTGCGCTAAATCATGCTTGTCAACATGGTCAACGTCGGGTCATTTTTGCAGTTCCTTATACCAGCATTATTGAGCAAACTGTAGACGTTTATCGGAAAATTTTTGCGTCTTTAGGGGAGATGGCAGTGTTAGAGCATCACAGTGCAATTTCTCCAGAAAGTTTAAAGGGTTTAAAGGAGGATTGGCGGGATGATGATGCTCGTTCTGCCTATGCTCAAGCCCGTTTAATTGCCCAAAACTGGGATGCGCCTTTAATTGTGACCACAACGGTGCAATTGTTTGATAGTTTATTTTCCAATCGACCGGGGCGTTGTCGGAAACTGCATAATTTAGTGAACAGTGTGATTGTTTTAGATGAGGTGCAAACATTACCCATTCCTTTGTTGGAGCCGATTTTAGATGTGTTGCGGCAATTGGTGCAGAATTATGGGGTGACTGTGGTGCTTTGTACAGCTACTCAACCCGCCTTTGAAGGGAGTACTCCCTATTTAGCCGGGTTTGAAAAAATTACGGATATTGTGCCACCATTGGAAGCCCAGCGGCATTTTCAAGCCTTACAACGGGTGGATTATATCCGACCTCAAAAGCCTTGGTCTTGGTCAGATTTGAGCGCAGATTTGCAACAACGGTCGGCGGAACAGGCCTTGATTATCGTCAATACCCGCAAGGATGCGTTAGCGGCGTTGGCCGCATTGCAGGCGGCTGAGTTCCCTGCTGAGGGATTATTCCAACTCTCGACGCTGCTGTGTGGTGCGCATCGTTCCCAGATTCTCAAAATGGTGAAGGAGCGTTTAGAGCGGGGTTTACCCTGTTGGTTGGTGTCTACACAGGTAGTGGAGGCGGGGGTGGATCTGGATTTCCCGGTGGTGTATCGGGCGATCGCCCCCCTTGATCGGATTGTCCAAGCGGCGGGGCGGTGCAATCGAGAGGGGAAGCGCGATCGCGGTCAGGTAATTCTTTTTGAACCGCTGGAGGGGGGTAGCCCCCGTGGCCTTTATCAAACGGCCTACGAAGTAGCGAAAAAATACCTCAGTCCGGAGGAAATTGAGCAACTCCATCGCCCTGACATTTTTGTGCGTTATTTCCAAGAACTTTATCAACAGGCGGATCTCTCCCCTGGCCAAGAGATTCAAAAGGAGCGCAAAAAGTTGAATTATCCAGAGGTGGCTAAGTTTTCGCTGATTGAGGATGAGACGATCCCGGTGGTGGTCAACTATGGGGAGAGTGGCAAAATTCTCCAGAAAGTCCGCGCTCAGGGTCGGGTGGGGCGAGAGTTATACAGTCGTTTGCAGTCCTATGTGGTGAATCTCTTCCCTTGGCAATTCAATCAAAGTGAAGAGAGCCGTCAGGAGGTTGTCCCCGGACTGTGGGAATGGCGGGGCGGTTATGATCAGCTTGTGGGGATTGAATGGGAAGGTCAACCCATCCAGCGCGATCCCTATGATCTCATTGTCTAATCGTTACCATTGATCAAGATGGCCTACAGCGATTTTAAGTTTCATCAAGTTTTGCAACAATTCCAACTCACCTTAACCCAAGTCGATCATCTGTTTGCTAAAGTACCCGAAGTAGAAGCCCGTGAGATCCTCACGGTTCTACTTCGGGAAAATACTTCCCTCGCCCTTGATATCAACACGGAAAAAGCCCGGTCTGAAATGATTATTGCCCCCATTTTATAGAAGTGGGGCGACAGATAAATGATCAGATCAGCTTGTTCTCTGAAAGTAAATTTAGCCCTCACATCAAACCCCTTCCAAAGAAGGAAATTAGCTCTGTACCGCATGGATCGAGAAATGGCTATATCCGATCTTTAATACCAAACTTCGTCATCTTTTCTTATTCATCAAGGATTAGCACCGTGAGCAATTCTCCCCCCTTAACGTTGAAAGTCTGTGGTGACTTTGCCTGCTTTACGCGCCCAGAATTTAAGGTTGAACGGATTAGCTATGATGTCCTCACCCCCAGTGCAGCAAGGGGGATTTTGGAAGCGATTTTCTGGAAACCAGAAATGGGCTACCGGATTGAACAGATTCATGTTTTGAGTGAAATTCGCCACTTTTCAATTTGGCGTAATGAGGTGAATAACTGCCAGAGTGAAAGTAGTGCGAAAGGTTGGGCAAAAACGGGGGTTGGAGGCTATTTTGCTGATGGCGATCGCGCCCAACGCCATACCCTAGGGTTGCGGGATGTGAGCTATATCATCGAAGCTCAGATCTATTTAAAATCCCACGCCACCGAAAATATTGCCA
The DNA here is from genome assembly GCF_034932185.1 of Spirulina sp. CCNP1310. Classification (NCBI taxonomy): domain Bacteria; kingdom Bacillati; phylum Cyanobacteriota; class Cyanophyceae; order Spirulinales; family Spirulinaceae; genus Spirulina; species Spirulina sp. CCNP1310. Next base: position 20,069 of record NZ_JAYGHW010000066.1, read on the forward strand.
AATATCGGGATCAATTTCGTCGTCGGGTACAGCGGGGGCAATGTCATCATCAGCCCTATTTAGGAACCCGTGAATTTAGTGCTTTTTTTGAGCCTCCTAGCGGCACAGAGCAAGCCATTGATCACAGTGATGATCTAGGGTTGATGCTCTACGATGTCGAATTTAACCCCAATCCCAAAGGTTTAATTGAACACCGTCAACAGGACGGAGAAGGTCGGCGGATTATTAAAGCTAATGCCCGGCCCCGCTTTTTCCGCGCCCGTCTGGATCAAGGCATTCTCACTATTCCCCATCATCCCCTTTAAATCATGCTCCTCAAAGCCCTTGCTGATCATGCCCAGCGGATCGACCCCACCCCCGCCATGTATGGCCCCTCCCCAGTGCGTTGGATCATCAGTCTCACCCTCGATGGTCAACTCCGGGGCGATCTCCTCACCCCCTTGGGTGATAAAAAAAATAAACGGGGAGAGCCGAAAATTTTGCCCCATATTAGTCGCAGTTCCGGCATTAGTCCCAAACTTCTCGCGGATACCGGGGAATATGTGCTGGGCATCCCCAAGCCCAAATCAAAACCCGATCGCATTGTTGACTGTCATCAGCAATTTAAAGATCTCGCCCGTCACTGTGCGGAAGTTACCCAGGAACCGACTGTAAAGGCTATTGTCCAGTTTTTAGATCGGTGGAATCCAGAAGGCGATCGCCACCTTCTCCCCCCTGATTTTGACCCCAGTATGGTCATCACGTTTCAAGTTATGACCCCCAGCGGCCCCGTCATTCCTGCCGAAGACAAAGCCCAATTAACCAGCATCCAGCAATTTTGGGCCAACTATACCGGAGGCACAGAGGAAGCGGAAAATCTCGGTTACTGTTTAGTCTCCGGTAATTATGGCCCTGTTGAGCAACGGCTTCCCTTTACGATCAAAGGCGTTCCCGGCGGCCAAGCATCTGGTACTGCTTTAGTTTCCGCAAACTCCAAAGCCTTTGAATCCTATGGCCTAGCCAACTCCCTCACCTCTCCCATTTCCCGCGATGCCGGTGAAGCCTTTGCCAAAGCCCTCAATCACCTCCTCAAAGAGCGCGATTCCCATCTTCGTATCAGCGATAAAGCCGTTTATGCTTGGTGGACAAAAGAAGCCACAGAATTTGATATTGTTAGCTTCTTAGATAAACCCAGTGAAGCCCAAGTTGAAGACCTGATCGCGGGCGTGAAAAAACAGCCCAATGCCGCTGCATTAGAGCAACTGGAACAAGACCGTTTTTATGCCGTTGCCCTGACTGCTAATAATGCCCGTACTGTCGTCCGTAGTTGGCTAAATATCACGCTGGGTGAAGTGCGGGAGAACCTAGGCCGGTGGTTTCGGGCGCAACGGGTGGTGAGTCCGACGGGGGAAGATCCGAAACTTTTTGGTCTTTACGCCCTAGCTGCCTGTGCTTATCGGGATGTTAATAAAGAGATGTTGCCCCGTATGCCCACTGCTTTATTTTGCACGGCTTTACAGGGGAAACCGTTACCCGATGAATTATTAGCCAGTGTTGTGCGGCGAATTCGCGTCGATAAAGACTACAAAGTCACCCATCCCCGCGCTGCATTAATTAAGCTTTACCTCACATTTAACAAGATCATTCCCATGACTAAAACTGAATCGATGGAACAACTTAATCCAAATCCAAATTTTAAAGATCCGCTGGATACAATTCCTTATCACTGCGGCCGTCTGTTAGCGCAATTGGAGCAAATCCAGCGCACTGCTTTAGGGACGAAAATCAACGCTACGCTTGTGGATCGCTATTATGGGGCGATGTCTACTACGCCGGGGAAAGTGATGGGCGTTTTAATTCAAGGGGCGCAGGCTCATTTGAGTAAAATCCGCAAAAATAAGCCGGGAGCGCACCACAATTTACAACTTGATTTGGAGGAAATTTTTAGTCGTATTCAAGATAATTTACCGAGCAGCTTTACCATGCAGGAGCAAAGTATTTTTGCTTTGGGTTATTATCACCAGCGGGCGCAAAATACCGCCAATGCCAAGAGCAAGTCTAACGAGGGTTAGATTTGGAAATTTTACGTCAAATTAATGTCCACTTATTTTCAGGAATGAAGTCAATGCCTAGCTATACTGATCCCAATTGTCGTCACGATTTTGTTTTGTTGTTTGATGTGCTGGATGGTAATCCCAATGGTGATCCTGATGGGGGAAATTTGCCTCGGACGGATGCGGAAACGATGCAGGGTTTGGTGACGGATGTTTGTTTAAAGCGGAAGGTGCGGAACTATGTTGAAGTTTACTGTGATTGTGAAGCAACGGAGGCTGAAAAAGAACGGCTGAAGATTTTTGTTGAGCATCAGGGCGTTCTTAATGAGCAAATTCGTCGGGCTTATGTGGGGTCAGGTTTGCCCGTTAGTGAACCGGTTTCTGATGTCATTAAAGATCCAAAAGTCCTCACAGCTTTAAGAAATTTAAAGGATGAATTACCGAAAGGATTTACTCTTGAAGAAGAAGAGGAAGGGGATAATGTTGTTTCAAGCTTGGCTTATAGTGGGGAGCTTGATGCAGAGGAATTGAAGGCAGCATATAAAGATTTAGAATCCTTGAGTGATAGTGATTGGAAAGCTGCCAAGAAATTTGTTGAAGCTTTGGTGAAAAAATCAGGGAAGCCCGCAAAAACGGGTAAAAATATCGAGACTGCTAAAAATTGGATGTGTGCCAATTTTTACGATGTGCGGATGTTTGGGGCGGTGATGAGTACGGGGTTAAATGCGGGTCAGGTGCGGGGGCCTTTACAGTTAACGTTTGCACGATCTATTGATCCGGTTTTACCTTTGGATTGGTCGATTACGCGGATGGCAGTGACGGATGCTAAGGAAGATCGCGTCAATTTACAAACGATGGGGCGAAAAACGCAGATCCCCTACGGTTTGTATCGTGGGTTTGGGTTTTTTTCACCATTTTTAGCGAAGCAAACGGGGGTGACGGAAGCAGATTTAGCCTTATTTTGGCAGGCTTTGCAAGGGATGTGGGAGTTAGACCGCAGTGCCAGCCGGGGGTTGATGGCGTTGCGGGGTTTGTATATTTTTTCGCACGAAAAACCGTTAGGTAATGCTCCGGCTCACAAATTATTTGATCGGGTTACGGTGCAATCTGCTACCAATACACCTCGCGCTTTTACAGATTATGGGGTTGATGTTAATGAGGAGGATTTGCCGGAGGGGGTGACGTTAACAAAGTTGGTTTAATTGATGCAAAAATAAGGGGCTAAACGCCGTTGCGCCTGGCCTCCGGGTTGGGCGAGGATTGAAACGCCTTAAACGCCTCGTACAGCGCCTCATTGAGCATTGCGCCCGACCTCCGGGTTGGGCGAGGATTGAAACGACTGAGGCGTTTTTCAGATTTTTTAACCAAGGATGTTGCGCCCGACCTCCGGGTTGGGCGAGGATTGAAACAGGATCACATTGACCGACGCACCCGCCGCCAAAGTGTTGCGCCCGACCTCCGGGTTGGGCGAGGATTGAAACCGATGGAGCCGAGACTGCTCAATTTCAGCCACGCGGTTGCGCCCGACCTCCGGGTTGGGCGAGGATTGAAACTCTACCGCTCCCTTTGCCGACTCTACGGCAATTTGTTGCGCCCGACCTCCGGGTTGGGCGAGGATTGAAACAAAAGTACAAAGCCGCAAAGCCGGGCTACAATAGGTTGCGCCCGACCTCCGGGTTGGGCGAGGATTGAAACTGGCGACCCCATGACAACGGCGGCTACCGAATGGTTGCGCCCGACCTCCGGGTTGGGCGAGGATTGAAACACGGAGATTAAGTAGTAATGAGCGTTTACACTGTTGCGCCCGACCTCCGGGTTGGGCGAGGATTGAAACCCGATTAGCCAAAACCGAGAATCTCCCCCGCCGGGTTGCGCCCGACCTCCGGGTTGGGCGAGGATTGAAACAGACGCTCCCCCGCCGTCATTGGTGGCAGACGGGTTGCGCCCGACCTCCGGGTTGGGCGAGGATTGAAACCAAGGGTGTTTAATCCCTGAAATCCTTGAGGCAAGTTGCGCCCGACCTCCGGGTTGGGCGAGGATTGAAACGTCGTCGTAGTGGAGATCCCACTGGACAATCGCCGTTGCGCCCGACCTCCGGGTTGGGCGAGGATTGAAACGCAAGCTAGAGCAGAGCGGGCCAAGGCAGTTAAGGTTGCGCCCGACCTCCGGGTTGGGCGAGGATTGAAACAATTGCCGCTAACCGAGTCGCCGCCGCCTCGCTAAGTTGCGCCCGACCTCCGGGTTGGGCGAGGATTGAAACTCGCGTTGCCCCTCCAACGCCGCAATACTGCCGTTGCGCCCGACCTCCGGGTTGGGCGAGGATTGAAACCCGACTTTGCCCCATGATAGTGAGAGCCGCCGGCGTTGCGCCCGACCTCCGGGTTGGGCGAGGATTGAAACGGCCTGATCGTCGAGGCTTTACATCGGGCCGGATGTTGCGCCCGACCTCCGGGTTGGGCGAGGATTGAAACGCCACATTGACATCCCCACCGGCTCAATTATCGGGGGTTGCGCCCGACCTCCGGGTTGGGCGAGGATTGAAACAGCGAAATCACCCCCGCCAGGGGCGCACATTTACCAAGTTGCGCCCGACCTCCGGGTTGGGCGAGGATTGAAACATGGCCCACGCATCGAGAGCAACCTTAAAACGGTGTTGCGCCCGACCTCCGGGTTGGGCGAGGATTGAAACTGGCGGGTTTACCTCGTTATCGTCCCCGGTCGCCGGTTGCGCCCGACCTCCGGGTTGGGCGAGGATTGAAACCTGCAAGATTGGGAGGGCTTTTTGGCTCAATCCGGTTGCGCCCGACCTCCGGGTTGGGCGAGGATTGAAACAACAAAGCTTACAAAGTTTGCAAGCAGGCTAACGCGGTGTTGCGCCCGACCTCCGGGTTGGGCGAGGATTGAAACTTCGTAAGTCCATTTAACGACCAGGTGGTCGTTTTTGTTGCGCCCGACCTCCGGGTTGGGCGAGGATTGAAACAAAGTTTTATCCGTCCATTCGATGTTGCTCATTTTGTTGCGCCCGACCTCCGGGTTGGGCGAGGATTGAAACCAACGTACTAGCGATGTAATGCAAGAGGGTTTTGGGTTGCGCCCGACCTCCGGGTTGGGCGAGGATTGAAACCAGTGGATTGCACAATTAGATCATTGGATTGAACGTTGCGCCCGACCTCCGGGTTGGGCGAGGATTGAAACGCTTTAGCTAAACCGGCTTGATAAGCCTGCTTATACAGTTGCGCCCGACCTCCGGGTTGGGCGAGGATTGAAACGAGGACACCGAACCAAAGAACAGTAAAAATACTTTTGTTGCGCCCGACCTCCGGGTTGGGCGAGGATTGAAACCGCCCGTTGCCCCCGGTTCTCTGCCGGTGTTTTGGTGGTTGCGCCCGACCTCCGGGTTGGGCGAGGATTGAAACTAGTTTTGGTTGGGGGCGATCGCCCCCTTTATTACGTTGCGCCCGACCTCCGGGTTGGGCGAGGATTGAAACAGGGCATCGGTGGTTAGGCGGTAGATTTTGCGAGTTGCGCCCGACCTCCGGGTTGGGCGAGGATTGAAACAAGGTTAGTGCATGGGGTCTAGGTGTTTCCTTCATGTTGCGCCCGACCTCCGGGTTGGGCGAGGATTGAAACTGGTTCATGCTAAATCCTTGCTGAGTTTTTTAGTTGCGCCCGACCTCCGGGTTGGGCGAGGATTGAAACCCCTGTCGGCGGCCAAAATATCCCCCCGCTGCGGGGTTGCGCCCGACCTCCGGGTTGGGCGAGGATTGAAACATGGAGTGGTTGGATGCCCAAGAACAGATCGCGGGTTGCGCCCGACCTCCGGGTTGGGCGAGGATTGAAACCAACGGAACAAGTGCGCGGTGAGGATGCAAACTCAGTTGCGCCCGACCTCCGGGTTGGGCGAGGATTGAAACTCCTCTGTGCTGGGGGGACTGATGATCAAGTTACAGAGTTGCGCCCGACCTCCGGGTTGGGCGAGGATTGAAACATGCTGTGGTTGCGTCAGCGGAAGAAGTTGCCCGAGTTGCGCCCGACCTCCGGGTTGGGCGAGGATTGAAACATCCGGTTTGCAAGGACACGCGAAGCTGTTGCTGGTTGCGCCCGACCTCCGGGTTGGGCGAGGATTGAAACGCAACCTAAATTGCTTAATTATCAAGCCTATACGTTGCGCCCGACCTCCGGGTTGGGCGAGGATTGAAACCCTGGTGGGCTGAATTTTTACGGCGTGTCGGTTACGCGTTGCGCCCGACCTCCGGGTTGGGCGAGGATTGAAACACTAGAATCGATTTGGCCTTAGATGATGTGAATCGTTGCGCCCGACCTCCGGGTTGGGCGAGGATTGAAACCCCCCCCCACGGACGGGGGGGGGAATAAAAAAATAGTTGCGCCCGACCTCCGGGTTGGGCGAGGATTGAAACATAATAACCGGATTTAACTTTGTGGGCCACATCGAGTTGCGCCCGACCTCCGGGTTGGGCGAGGATTGAAACTTTTGCTCTGCCGACGGCAGATCAAAAAAAATGGGTTGCGCCCGACCTCCGGGTTGGGCGAGGATTGAAACACCATCCATGCGTTAGCGATTTCCGCGTCCCGTTGGTTGCGCCCGACCTCCGGGTTGGGCGAGGATTGAAACCCGACCTTGTTCAATTAGCCCCTCCCCAATCAGTTGCGCCCGACCTCCGGGTTGGGCGAGGATTGAAACCGCAATGTTTGCCCGGTACAGACTCCCCAAATTGCGTTGCGCCCGACCTCCGGGTTGGGCGAGGATTGAAACTACCCAATCGGGGCTTGCTCCCAACGATCGCCCTTCACCACCGTATGACAGGCCCACGCCGGATCAGACTCCGGATAATCCCGCCGGAAATGACCCCCCCGGCTCTCCGTCCGAAACGCCGCACTCTTCAGAATCAGGTGAGCCACATCCAATAAATTGCCCAACTCCACAACCCCCCGCAATCGCGCTAAATCTTCATCATCAGCCCTTAACCCCTGCCCCGGCAATAACCCCCGCAACTGCTGAACGATCGCCAACCCGCTAAACTCCCCTTGCCAATGATCCAGTTGGGCGATCGCCTCCCCCAACACCGCCGCCGTCCGGCAAATCCCCGCACTATGCCACAACAACCGCTGCAACTCCTCCCGCCAAGCCGTAATCTGGGCAAAATCCACAGGGGCCAAGGGGAGAAAATCCCCCGTGGGTACAGGGGGGGGAGGCGTTGGGGGTAACGCTAAATCCTGTAATTGGGCAGCATAAACCACACATTCCAGCAGCGAATTACTGGCCAGACGATTCGCCCCATGAACCCCCGTGCTGGCCACCTCACCGATCGCATAAAGGCCCGGCAACGTCGTTTCATTGTTTAAATTCACCGCCACCCCCCCCATCCAATAGTGAGCCGCAGGCGTGACCGGGATCGGCTCCTTAAACAGATCAATCCCCCATTGCTGGCAGACTTGGATGATATTGGGGAAACGGTACTGAATGCGATCGCGCTCAATATTGCTTAAATCCAAAAAGACCCGCCCTTGAGCCGGATCCGGTTCCGTCCGTTCCAGATAGTCGAAAATGGCTCGACTGACGCGATCGCGGGGGGCTAATTCCCCTTGGGGATGGTATTCAAAGGCAAACCGATAACCCTGGCGATCCACTAAATGCGCCCCTTCCCCCCGCACCGCCTCAGAAATTAAAAAGCGGGGCGCACCGGGTTGGCTTAAAGCTGTGGGGTGGAATTGGAAAAACTCCAAATCCCGCACCATCGCCCCCGCCCGCCAAGCCAACGCCACACCATCCCCAGTGCTAACGGTGGGGTTCGTCGTTTGGGCAAAAACTTGACCACCGCCCCCCGTGGCGAGAATCACCGCTTTGGCCCGCAACCAATGGACGCGATGATCCGCCCACAAACATAACCCCTGACAGCGGCCCCCTTCCTGCCAAACTTGCAGGGCGAGGGTTTGGGAAAAAACTTGAATATTGGGCCGTTGGAAAACCTGCTCAATCAGGATCGAAACGATCGCCTTGCCGGTGGTATCGGCGGCATGGAGGACGCGGGGGCGGGAATGAGCCGCCTCTAAGGTGAGGGCTAAATCCTGGCCGTGACGGTCAAAGGCTACGCCATAATCTACCAATTGCTCAATGGCCGCCCCCGCATGGGTGACGAGGAATTCCACCGCTTGAGGATCACAGAGATCCGCCCCCGCTTTGAGTGTGTCATCTAAATGAAATTGAGGACTATCCTGGGGCGACACCGCCGCCGCAATGCCCCCCTGGGCCCACTGGCTCGCGCCGGTTTGGAGGGTTTCTTTCGTGAGTAAACAGACGGAATAGTGAGCGGGTAAACAGAGGGCGGCATAGAGTCCCGCCGCCCCTGCACCGACAACCACCACATCCACCGCTGTGGGCATTGTTCCAGGATCGGCCATGGTTTATGTTTGGGGTCAGGATATGAGAATCTATCCTAGCATTTTTGGTGAAAGTTACCATTATTAAGGCAGAAGGATGAAGGCAGAAGGCAGAGAGGGGAATCTCTCTTGGCTTAGGGGTTCTGCCTTGCAGGCGTGGTTGGGTGATTTCCGCTGTCGGGGGCTAGGGTGCGCACATATCGCTCAAACCACAGACCCGCAACGATAATCCCCACGCCACAAAGGAGGAAAACCAAGGCTTTGGCTACCAGCCCCGTATTGTATTCAAGCATCCGGGAAAAGATTTGTAAGACGAGGATTAAAATTCCCCACCAAAATCCTTGGCGTTGACCATTACCGAGGGCCTCACGGATGCAGGCGATCGCCATCAACACCAAAAGCGCATTCATCACGATGGGCCCAAACACCGCAAGGGGGCCGAATTCCCCGTGATACCAAATCACGATCCCGATCGTACTCACAAAGGCTGCCACCGTCGTATCCAACAGCATCAACCGCCACACCGACCCCTGATTGCCCAATTGCCACCAGAGCCAAAGGGCGATCGCCCCAAATACCGCCACCAAAATAAACCCCTGCATCATATCGAGGGTAACGGTGAGGCTACTCCCCACCCGGAGCCGGTCTTGCCAGACATATTGGAAGGAGGCGAGATAGCTATAACCAGTGAGATAAAACACCGCCAATCGGGGGCCAAAGTGTTCAGGAGCATTGGGGATCGCAGGCCGCCATGACCATAAGAGTAGGGGGATCAAACAACTGGCCACAATCACCGCCGCCACAAACCATAGGCTCTCGCCGTTATAAAGGGCATTGAGCCATTGAAATAAGCGGAATTGTAGCGTCCAGGTGATCAAAAAGGTTCCCAGGCCAAACAGCCAGGGGGAGCGACAGGTACGGGCAAGGGGGAAATAGAGGGCGATCGCCACCAAAGGCATATAGTCGAACAGGAATAGCCAACCCGCCCCAGTATAGGGATCGGGATAAAACCAGAGGCTACTGATCACCACCAAAATCATCGACAGGATCCCCAACATCGCCAGGCGCAAACTGTAGGCCATGGCCAACACCGCCAACCCCCACACCAGGAACAACACCTGAACGGAGCCGGTCTGATGGAACATTTGGGAAAACAGGGCCATATTCGCCCCGATTAATAAACTCCCCAACAACAACAACGCCTGGCCCAAACGCCGAAACTCACGCCTACGCCAGAGATAAAACCCGCCGGTATTCATCCCCACAAACAAGCTCAGGAGCAGAACCACCCGCGCCTCTCTGGGCCAGACCTGCCAATTGGCCGCCACAAACGTAATCGCCGCCAAGCCGATTAAAACACTCCCCAAGCCGAGGAGAATCATCACAAATTGATTGCGATTGGCTTGATCGAGGTTGTCGAATTGGTAGCGATCGCCCAGTTGGTCATAAAGCTCTGGGGTAATCAGTCCCTCATCGCGCCAAGTTATTGCTTCTTGGCGTAACTGAAATCGAAATTTTGCAGAAGCCATAGGGAGGATCAGAAATTGATGCTCCCATTGTGATCTGATCCTGTGGGTTAACCCCAGAAAGCCTGTGCCAGTTCGCGAAAATCAACCCAGTTCCAAAATCAGGATCCCCCCGGCTACGCCGACCCCCTTAAAAAGGGGGTTAATTCCGGAACCCCCCTTTTTAAGGGGGGCAGGGGGGATCTCTCCTAGGGTAGGTCGGTGTTGCCCATGAGGAAGCGATCGCACGCCTTAGCAACCCCTCGCCCCTCATTGATCGCCCACACCACTAAACTTTGACCCCGACGGCAATCCCCCGCCGCAAACACCTTCGGTAGGCTGGTTTGATAATCGCCATGCTCCGCCTTGACATTGCTGCGGCCATCCCGATCTAAACCGAGAGCATCGAGTAAGGGCTGCTCTGGCCCTAAAAAGCCCATGGCCAATAGCACTAATTGGGCAGGTAAGATTTTTTCGGTTCCGGCAACGTGTTGGGGAATAAACCGGCCTTGGTCATCCTTGGCCCAATTCACCTCAACAGTATGCACGGCTTTAATCTGGCCCTGCTCATCCCCCTCAAATTTGGTCGCGGTGCGCACATAGGCACGGGGATCAGCCCCAAACTTGGCCGCCGCTTCCTCTTGGCCGTAGTCCATGCGGTAGATTTTCGGCCATTCGGGCCAGGGGTTATTGGCGGCGCGGGTTTCCGGCGGTTGGGGCATAATTTCCAACTGGGTGACACTGTTGCAACCATGGCGGATCGATGTGCCGACGCAATCGGTTCCCGTATCCCCCCCACCAATGATCACGACATCTTTACCCGCCGCTGAGATGAAATCAGCGGTATTTTCCCCCGCTAATACGGTGCGGGTGTTGCCGGTGAGGAATTCCATGGCGAAGTGAATCCCCTGTAATTCCCGGCCTTCAATGGGCAGATCGCGGGGTTTTGTCGCCCCCGTGCAGAGAATCACCGCATCAAATTCATTGAGCAATTGTGCCGCCGGTAGATCTTTCCCCACCTCCGTATTGCAAACAAACGTGATCCCCTCCGCCTCCAACACATCGAGGCGGCGCATCACCACCCCCTGTTTATCCAACTTCATATTGGGGATGCCGTACATTAATAATCCACCAGGGCGATCGGCCCGTTCATACACCGTCACCCAATGGCCCGCCCGATTCAGTTGATCCGCTGCGGCCAACCCCGCCGGCCCGGAACCAACGATCGCCACTTTTTTCCCCGTCCGTTGACTGGGGGGCGTGGGGGTAATCCAACCGGATTCCCAACCCTTTTCAGCAATGGCGTGTTCAATACTTTTAATCGTCACCGGGGGATTCGTAATCCCCAAAACACAGGCCCCCTCACAGGGCGCAGGGCAAACCCGGCCCGTGAATTCGGGGAAATTATTGGTTTTGTGGAGGCGATCGAGGGCTTCCGACCAGAGGCCGCGATAGACCAGATCATTCCATTCGGGGATCAGGTTATTAATCGGGCAACCGCTGGCCATGCGGCTAATTTCAATCCCTGTATGGCAAAAGGGCGTACCGCAATCCATACACCGCGCCCCCTGTTCCCGGAGCCGCTCCTCCGCCATGGGCAGATGAAATTCATCCCAATTGTGAATGCGATCGCTCGGAGCCACATCTTCGGCGACCTCGCGCAGATATTCCATAAAGCCAGTTGGTTTTCCCATGATTTCGTTAACTCCAATGGTAGTTGAAAATACTCAGATAAGATACAAGTTTTGTAATCAAAGTCTTAATTATTTTGTACCAAAACTAGACAATAATAACCAAAACTTTATTTTTATTTAAAAATGAAATCCAAGAATTCAGGATCACGTTCAATAACCCCCTTGATTGCAAGAAGATTAGCTACAAGAGGAACTGAAAGATTAGATTCTTTTTCAGACCGGCTTTTAAACTGTTTTTCAAGCAGTTCTTCTATTGTTTTTTTTAGTTGTTCCATATTCTCCGCAGGATAATCGGTCTTGAGTTTAGGTGGTATATTAACTTCTGATGAATTAGGTATAACTTCACTTTGCATAGCATTGATTTTTGAAATTCCCAAAAATCCAGGGAGACCTGCTTTGCCTACCCAGCGATAAAACCCAACCACTTTTGTTGAATCAATAAAATTAGATATTTTACTTCCCCCAGGATGACATTCTTCTAGTAGTTCTCTTTCCATTCCTCGAACTGCTAACGCAAATAAATTCTTCGTAGATAATTCCGTATAATCAGAAAAATCTAGAGAGCCTGAACCTGTTGGTGCTAACAATCCAACAGAGCGCATTGCAGACTCATTCTGCCTCCATAAAATCATTCTTTTATCTTTGGTAAAAGCTATGGTGTTTCCACCAATGTGATTTGACATATTCGATCCTCGTAAATCTTTTATCCTCCCTAGTACTGATTGGTTATCTTCATGGTCTTGAGAAGCTTTTTTAGTTCGTGACTGGACATTTATATTAAAGCCAAGAGCCTTAGCTATGAAACCTTTTTGAGCTTGTGAAGAGTTATCACAATCATGATTAATATTATGATAAGGGAAATGCTCCACAGCTAACCAAATATTTTTGGGTTGACTTTTATGTGAATGGTCTTCTACATCATAAGTAGCCAAATCATTTGTCAAAAATGACAGGTAATAGCAGCTTTCAAAAACATCAATTGATGTAGTTTCAGGGGTGATTGACGAAAGCAGGGAGATTTTTGGATCGTTGAAAAACTTTTTTTCATGCTTTCGTGCTTCAAAATATTGATGAACTAAAATATCTCTAAAAATACTTGAATTACCCAAAGAATCAAGCAATTTGCTAGCTTTTTCCAAAACTAATTTCAGTTCTATTTTTTCTGCATTGTACCTCAAATAATAATTCACAGATTGAGACATGATAATAGAGTCATTTCTTTTTGGTATCCATGTATTTTCATATCCACACTTTTCTTCATACTCTGATGGCTTGAGAAATTTACATAAATCTTTAATTTCTTGTGATTCAAATACCAAAAAATTTGGTTTGTCAATAAAGCCTGAGTAAAATTGAAATAATCCAATACTGAATGAAAGTAAAGAAATTAGCCATATCCAATTCAGAGGAGACAAGAGGCTCAGTATTCCTGAAAGTACCATTATTAGCAGTAATGTGAATAAAGCTGCTTTCTCACGAAATGGAAGAGTTTTTCGATGAAACCTAATAATAGAGATTGGAAGAAGAGGAGATTTTTTATGCCTAGGGGCTTTTTTGTTCATAGTTTAGAAATTTCATCATTTACTTAATCTAATTTAAGAAATAAGGTGGGTAATACCCACCCACCTTACGAAATGACTGACTAGCTGCCGCCAATCCGGGAAATATCGCGGGCATTTTCCTCAAAGGCCGCCGACAGCGCATCATCGCCGCTCAAGCCATTGGCCAAGGCGTTTTGGATATGTTGGAGAACCCGCTTGTAGTCGCGGGGCATCACCTTGATAAACGTCGGCACGATCGCCTCCCAATCGGCCAAAACCTCTTGGGCCTTATCGCTCCCCGTATATTCCGCGTGTTTTTGGATCATCTCCCGCAGATCGCGAATTTCTTCCGGGTCTTCCAAGGCTTCAAGATCCACCATCTCCCGATTGCAACGGCTGGCAAAATCCCCCGCCTCGTCGAGGATATAGGCCACGCCGCCACTCATCCCCGCTGCAAAGTTGCGCCCGGTACGACCGAGAATCACCACTTTCCCGCCGGTCATATATTCGCAACCGTGATCCCCCACGGCCTCCACCACCGCATGAACGCCGGAATTGCGCACACAGAACCGCTCACCGACAATGCCGCGAATATAGGCCTCGCCACTGGTGGCTCCGTAGAATGCCACATTCCCCGCGATGATATTTTCTGCCGGGATAAATGTGGAATTTTTGGGAGGATAGAGGATGATCTTGCCGCCACTCAAACCTTTACCCACATAATCATTGGCATCGCCTTCCAATTCCAGCGTCACGCCCTTGGGAACAAACGCCCCAAAACTCTGGCCCGCCGTGCCTTGGAAATGAAGATGGATCGTCCCGTCCGGGAGGCCCTCCCAATGGCGTTTGCTGATTTCGTTGCCCAAAATTGTCCCCACCACACGGTTAATATTGCAGATGGGCAGCGTTGCCTTGACGGTTTCCCCCTGCTCAAGGGCTGGCTGGCAGAGATCCAATAGCGTCGTCATGTCTAAGGATTTCGCCAAACCGTGATCCTGGGGAATTTGTGCATACCGCCCCACTTCGGGGCCGGCTTCAGGCTGATGGAGGATCTTGCTCAGATCAATGCCCTTGGCTTTCCAGTGATCCACGGCTTGCTTTTGCTCCAGGGCATCGGTGCGGCCCACCATTTCGTTGATCGTGCGGAAACCCAATTGGGCCATGATTTCCCGTAATTCCGTGGCGATGAACGTCATGAAATTAACGGTGTGCTGGGGATCGCCGCTGAAATGTTTGCGGAGTTCGGGGTTTTGGGTGGCCACACCGACGGGGCAGGTGTTTTTATGGCAGACCCGCATCATGATGCAACCGAGGGTGACAAGGGGGGCGGTAGAGAAGCCGTATTCTTCCGCACCGAGGAGGGTGGCGATCGCCACATCTCGCCCCGTTTTCATTTGCCCATCGGTTTCGACGGCAATGCGACTGCGGAGGTTATTCAACACCAAGGTTTGATGGGTTTCGGCTAAACCCAATTCCCAGGGTAAACCGGCGTGTTTAATCGAGGTTTGCGGGGAGGCCCCGGTTCCCCCATCAAAGCCGGAAATTAACACCACATCGGCATGGGCTTTGGCCACCCCAGCGGCGATCGTTCCTACGCCCACCTCAGAAACGAGTTTCACACTGATCCGCGCTTCCCGGTTGGCGTTTTTGAGGTCGTGGATCAGTTCCGCGAGATCCTCAATGGAGTAAATATCATGGTGGGGCGGTGGGGAAATTAAGCCCACACCGGGCGTGGAATGGCGCACCTTGGCGATCCAGGGATAGACCTTGAGGCCGGGCAGTTGACCGCCTTCGCCGGGTTTGGCCCCTTGGGCCATTTTGATCTGGATTTCCTTCGCTTGGGAAAGGTAAAGGCTCGTCACGCCAAAGCGACCGGAAGCTACCTGTTTAATCGCGCTGTTTTTAGAATCCCCCTGTTCATTCGTCCAGGTGTACCGTTCGGGGTCTTCGCCCCCTTCCCCAGTGTTGGATTTGCCGCCGATGCGGTTCATGGCGATCGCCAACGCCTCATGGGTTTCCTTGGAAATAGAGCCGTAGCTCATCGCCCCCGTTTTAAACCGCTTCATGATTGCCTCGATGGGTTCCACCTCCTCCAGGGGGATCGGTTCCCGCTCTTTAAAGGCCAGCAGATCCCGCAGCCGGAATTGCTTTTTGCCTTGATCATTCACCAGAGCGGCGTATTGGCGATAAAGGTTGTAATCCCCTTCCCGCACTGCTTTTTGCAGCAGATGGATCGTTTCTGGTGAGAATAAATGTTCTTCACCATCCTTGCGCCATTGGTATTCGCCCCCCACATCGAGCGTCGGGGTTGAGCCGGGGCGATCGCTAAACCCGCTATGGTGGCGCAACAGGGCCTCAGCGGTAATCACGCCCAAATCCACCCCTTCCAACCGGGAGGCCGTCCAGGAGAAATAGGTATCAACAACGCTGTGGTGCAGACCAATGGCCTCGAAAATTTGCGCCCCGCGATAGCTCTGGATCGTCGAGATGCCAATTTTGGAGCCGATTTTAATCACGCCCTTCGTAGCCGCTTTGACGTAGTTTTTCACCGCCGTCTTCACTTCCACACCCTTAAGCAATCCTTCCTGAATCAGGTTCTCAATACTGGCAAAGGCCACATAGGGGTTAATCGCACCGCAACCATAGCCCAACAACACCGCAAAATGATGCACCTCGCGGGGTTCCCCGGATTCGAGGACGAGGCCGACGCGGGTGCGCGTGCCGTTGCGGATCAGGTGGTGGTGGAGGCCCGCCACCGCTAACAGGGCGGGAATGGGGGCATGGCTCTGATCCACGCCGCGATCGCTCAAAATCAGGATATTCTTACCGGCGGCGATCGCCCCATCCGCCGCACTAAACAATTCTGCCATGGAGGATTGTAACCCCTCCACCCCTTGGGCCGCCTCAAACAAAATCGGCAGCGTTTGGGATTGGAAACCCCGCAAATTCACCCCTTTTAACTGGGACAATTCCGCATTGGTGAGGATGGGGGTGGGGAGTTGGATCAGTTGGCAGCTTTGGGGTTCCGGGTTGAGGAGGTTGCCCTCGGAGCCGATGGTGGTGACAGCGGAGGTGATGATCGCTTCCCGGATCGAGTCAATGGGGGGATTGGTAACTTGGGCAAAGAGTTGTTGGAAATAGTCGTAGAGGAGTTTGGGGCGATCAGAAAGTGCCGCTAAGGGGGTATCCGTTCCCATCGCCCCCACCGCTTCCACGCCATTTTGGGCCATGGGGCTAATGAGTAGCCGCAACTCTTCAAACGTGTAACCAAAGGCCTTTTGATGGGCCAACAGTTCAGCCCCCAACGTGGGCGCGGGTTCCGCCGCCGGTAAATCCGCCAAATCCACCCGGTATTGATTCAACCAATCCCGGTAGGGGTGGGCGCTGGTGATTTCCTGCTTAATTTCTTCATCGGCGACAATTCGCCCCTGCTCCATATCGACGAGGAACATCCGCCCCGGTTCGAGGCGACCCTTAAAGGCGACCCGCTCCGGCTCAATGGGCAAGACCCCGGCTTCAGAAGCCATAATCACGAGATCATCATGGGTGACGTAGTAACGGGAAGGGCGCAGACCGTTGCGATCCAATACTGCCCCCATCATCGTCCCATCGGTGAAGGCAATGGAAGCGGGGCCATCCCAAGGTTCCATCAAGCAGGCGTGGTATTCATAAAATGCCTTACGCTCATCGCTCATCGATTCATGGGCGGCCCAGGGTTCCGGGATCATCATCATCATTGCATGGGGCAAGGAGCGACCGGCCAGGGTCATCAATTCCAGCGTGTTATCGAAAATGGCGGAATCACTGCCGTCCATATCGATGATCGGCTGCATGGCCTTGAGGCTATCGCCAAACAGTTCCGAGGCAAAGAGGCTTTGGCGGGCGTGCATCCAGTTGATATTGCCCCGCAAGGTGTTGATTTCCCCATTGTGGGCGATGTAGTGGTAGGGGTGCGATCGCTCCCAACTGGGGAAGGTATTCGTGCTGAAGCGGGAATGCACCAACCCCAACGCACTGGTAAACCGTTCATCACTCAAATCGGGGAAATAGCTGCGCACTTGGGGGGGGGTGAGCATCCCCTTATAAACAATCGTGCGGCTGGAAACGCTGGTGGAATACCAATATTCATCGATACCGGAGCGTTGAATTTCATGGTGCGATCGCTTACCAATCACATATAACTTGCGCTCAAACCCCAAATCATCAGCAATCTTGGGATTGCGGGCAATAAACACCTGTTGGATAAACGGCTCACTATCCCGCGCCGTCTGGCCTAAATCGCCATGATCCGTCGGCACATCGCGCCAACCGAGGATCGTTTGCCCCTCTTCTGTGGCAATTTTTTCGAGAATTTCCCGGCCCCGTTGACGGATCGCGGGATCAGGGTTGGCAAAAAACATCCCTACGCCGTAATGGCCCGGAGCCGGGAGCGTGATCCCCTGTTCCTGGGCCGCCCCCTGGAGAAAATCATGGGGGAGTTGGGTGAGAATCCCCGCCCCGTCTCCCGTGTTGGGTTCTGCCCCGACGGCCCCCCGATGTTCGAGGTTGACCAAAATCGTCAGGGCCTGATCAACAATGGCGTGCGATCGCACTCCCTTCATCTGCACGATGAACCCAACCCCGCAGGCATCATGCTCTAGCTGTGGATCGTACAAGCCCTGTTGCTGTGGTCGTTTGATGTTAGTCATGGATGCAATTCGTGAAGGGAAACAGTGAGTCGCGCAAGCAGAGATACAGTCTGAGTTTTAGAATTGTCTCTCTAAAAGCTGGGAAAGGGGATCGTTCTTAATAAAATGATCAAATCAAGTTGCATGGATCTGTAATATTTCGTTGCAGAGTCCAGCCAAGGTGTCATTGTGAGCAAATGATGACATCAAACCTATACCCAGCTTGAGATTCTCGCATTTTGATTATCAGCAAAAATAGTTTTCTAACTGTAAAATTGGTCACAAAATTAGATCGATTTTACTGCCAGGATTGCCCCTAAAGGGCCCGGTATCACGATCCTTCCTGCCCCAGTAATCTTGCTCACCCCCAGAACATTGGGGAACTGATCGGAGCCTACTCCCAGGGCAAAAAACGAGGAAAACACCAGATTAACGGCGGTGCTTGCGAGGAATTCATCGTTGAATCGCCATCCTGGGGAAGGATTGCCAGTGATAGCCCACTGCTCTGGGGCAAATCTTGATTTAGACTGGGGTTAGCTGAGAATTTTGGTTAAACAAAAAAATTTAAGTAAACGTTGATGAAGCGGGAGAGAACTATGACTGGCCAACCCTCTGTAAACCCCAGAGCCGATGCGGCTGCGATGGCCCCTAAGCCTGAGCGAGAAGCAATGATCATTGCCCGGGATGTGGAAAAGTGGTACACCAGCAATCAATTCCATGTGTTGCGGGGGGTGAGTCTCACGGTGCGCCGGGGGGAGGTGGTGGTGATTATGGGGCCATCAGGATCGGGAAAATCAACGTTTATCCGCACGTTTAACGCCCTCGAACCTTACCAGAAGGGGCGGATCACCATTGATGGCATTGAACTCTCCCACGATTTGAAAAATATTGATGCCATCCGTCGGGAAGTGGGGATGGTGTTTCAACAGTTTAACCTGTTTCCCCATTTGAGCGTGTTGCAAAATGTCACCCTCGCCCCCATTTGGGTGCGTCGTCGCAAAAAAGCCGAAGCAGAGGCGATCGCCCTCCAACTTCTTGAAAAAGTCGGCATCTTAGAACAGGCCCGCAAGTTTCCGGGGCAGCTTTCCGGGGGGCAACAGCAACGGGTGGCCATCGCCCGCGCCCTAGCCATGCAGCCGAAAATCATGCTTTTTGATGAACCCACCTCAGCCCTGGATCCGGAGATGGTGCGGGAGGTATTGGATACAATGCGATCGCTGGCTAATGATGGTATGACCATGGTTTGTGTCACCCATGAAGTGGGGTTTGCGCGGGAAGTCGCGGATCGGGTGGTGTTGATGGCCGATGGGGAACTGGTGGAGGAAGCCACGCCCACGGAATTTTTCACCAATCCCCGCCATGAACGCAGTAAGCAATTCCTTTCGCAAATTCTCTAAACCCTGTAGGGAGGCAACCACCTAAGGAGGGATAGTACTGCCTGGGCAGATCGCAGCAGCGGATTACTGGGCAGAGCCAAGTTACGCGGTTAGGAGCGAAAATCTTTTGATCCTGATACCCTTAAAAAAAGTGAGATAATAGGACTCAATTTCCCACCTTTTTTTTCTGGGAATAAAGGAGTTTCTTGATGTTGCTTCAATTTTTTGCGGGATTACAGCGACGTTTTCGGTTCACCCACCCATCGCGCTCTCTAGTGGCGGGAATTTTGTGTCTAGTGAGTGTGGTCGGTTGCGGTGTTGAAGCGGAAAGTATGGCCGCAATTGATGATACTGGAGATCTCCATCTCACCTATGGAAAAGCGAAAGGAGAAGAGTTTAAACGCATTCGCACCGCTTTGGAAGAAACGGGCTTTTTTGATGATCTCGTTGACCAGTTAAATGAAAAACTCGCCTTTCCCAATGACATTAATATTGTCTTTACCAATTGTGGTGTGGCTAACGCCTTCTATAGCCCTAGCGATCTTGAGATCACGATGTGCTATGAATTGATTGCTTACTATTTACAAATTTTTGAGGAAAATATCGAAACGGAGGAGGATTATCAAGCTGAAGTGATTGATGCTACATCCTTCACCTTTTTTCATGAATTGGGCCATGCGTTTGTGGATCAATATGAATTACCAATTACTGGCAATGAAGAGGATGCAGCGGATAATTTTGCAACGATTATTATGTTGGATGTCTATGGCGATGATCTGGGGGTGATTAGTGGGATGTTCCAATTTGATGCTGAAGCGATGGAAGAAATGGAAAACCCCGAAGATCTCGCCTATTGGGGTGAACATTCCTTAAGCACCCAACGGTATTACAACACCGCTTGTTTAATTTATGGTAGCGATCCTGAAAGCTTTAGCTTCATTGTTGAGGATGAATATTTACCAGAGGAACGGGCCGAACGTTGTGAATCCGAATATGAGCAGAAATCGGCAGCTTGGTGGACTTTGATGGAGCCGTTTTTAAAGGAGGAAATTTAACCTAAAATGATTCGCCTGTTGATTGTAGATGATCAATCCATTATTCGGGAGGGCTTGAAAAGTTTGCTCCAAGCACAACCGGATTTAGCGGTGGTGGGGTTGGCGGAACAGGGTCAGGCGGGGGTGGAGCAGGCGATCGCCCTTCAGCCTGATGTTGTCCTGATGGATATCCGGATGCCGGTCATGGATGGCGTGGCAGCAACCCGCGCCCTTCTCGCACAAGAGCCGGAGATGAAAATCTTGATCCTCACCACCTTTGATGATGATCAACTGGTGAGTCAGGCGATCCGAGCAGGGGCCAAGGGCTATCTGCTCAAGGACACTCCCTCAGAGGAGTTGGCGGAAGCGATCCGGGCGGTACAACGGGGCTATGGTCATTTGGGGCCGGGCCTCTTGGCGAAAATTATTGCTACACCGCCCCCGCCCCCTGCACCGGAGCCGCCGCCGGAGTTGGCCCAACTCACCCCCCGTGAGTTAGAAGTGTTGAACCTATTGGGGGAGGGGTTGAGCAATCGGGAAATTGCCGAGCAGTTGTATATTTCGGAGCGGACGGTGAAAAATCATGTGACGCATATTTTAGGGCGGCTCCAGTTGCGCGATCGCACCCAAGCCGCCCTGTTTGCGGTGCAATTTGCTAAACCCCTACCCCCGAACTGAGCAGCATGGTTAATCGCTGGCTCAGTTGGGCTTTGCCGAAATGGGCGATCGCCTCTTGGCGCAACCAAGCCCCCTGACAGCGTTGATCTTCCCCCTGGAGCATGGCAATACAACCTTGGGCGATCGCCTCCACATTGCGATGCTCCACCTGCCACCCTAGGCGGCCATCCTGTAAGGGATCAGCGGAGCCATCCCCCAACCCTGATAAAACAGGGATACCGCTGGCCATGGCTTCGAGGTACACAATGCCAAACCCCTCCTGAGAGGGCATTGCATAGGCATCGGCAACGCGGTAATGGGCAGGTAATTCTGCCGTGGGGACATAGCCCGCAAAAATAACGCGATCGCTCACCCCCAAATCCGCCGCCAACTGAGCCAACCGAGGCTGATCCCCCCCCCGACCAATGACTAAATATTTCACCTCAGGAATAGCCGCAGCAATCAGGGGTAGGGCTTGAATCATCACATCCACCCCTTTATAAATGTCTTCAGGCCAAAGGCGAGCCACGGTCCATAATACCTTAGATCCAGCTAACTGATAGCGGTCTAACAATGCCGCCGGTTTAGGCCCTGGAGTAAACTCCGCTTCATCCACCACACAGGGCAGGAATTGCACCCGTTCCGGGGGAATTTGGTAAGCCCCACAGAGGCGATCGCGGCTATGGCGACTAATGGCCCACACCTGATCCGCCCCCCGCAGGCCGCGAATTTCCCAAGGGGAGAGATATTCCCAATTTCCCCACACCTCTTTCCCGTAGGTCATTAAGGTATAGGGAATTTTCAGCAATTTGCAGTAGAGATACACCAAGGGGGCCAGCTTCACATGGCCACAGATCACCCTTTCCGGTCGTTCAAAGAGTAGGGATTGGAGTAAATGTTGGGCTAAACGGGCGCGTTCCATTGTTCGCGATTCATGGCCCAAATAGGTAAACGTCAGTTGTGGTGAATCGAGGGGATTATCAGCCGGATGCTGATCATGGAGCAACGCCACCGTCCCCCGGCAACCCCGTTCCTTCGCCCAATCCCCATAGGCGGCCAACACATCCATCACATAGGATTGAATCCCACCTTCGCGGCTGAATAATTCTAAAAAAGCAAAGTAATGGCTCATAGTGGGGGGCGATTTTCAATAGTCGTTGGCGTATAATTTTCGCGAATTGTTGGCGTAGGGGCGAAAAATTTTTCGCCCTAACCTTCAGGTTTAAGGTTAAGCCTCAGGTTCAATCCCCAAGGCTCGCAGTTGTGCCGTCAGCAGTAGCAACCATGGCATCATTAGAGAACATCTGCTCACCATTCTAGCCTGTTATCTCCGGCCTGTCCCCACGCTTTCATCTGTGATGGGGCAAGCTTGCTAAAATATCCCAGGATTACAAAAAAGAGCTACAATAAAATTATTGTTTTTTTGTATCAATACAAAAGTATTGCTATGGGAAGATTTTGGGCAGGAATAGTTTATCGAATTTACCTTTGGGTTTGTTGTATGAGACTTTCTTCTCTCAATGAGTTGTTAAACTCTTCCTCGCTTTTAGTTTTGTACCGTTAAAAAGAAAAGAGGTAAAAGCTTTTATGCGTAATAAAGTTGTTGCTATCCTTCTCACATTTTTTCTGGGTTGGTTCGGAGTTCATCAGTTTTATCTGGGCCAGAATGTTCGTGCTTTTTTTTATCTTATCTTTTGCTGGACTTGGATTCCTGCTCTCCTTTCCATTTTTGACTTCGTTGGACTTTTGTTGATGTCGGAGGAAGATTTTGAGCGACGTTTCAACGATGGAAAACGTGGCAAAGCCGGACAAGCCGCACTGCCTAGCCGTAAACTTCAACAACGTCTCCTCAAAGTTTGCAAGGAATACCGAGGTGCAACTCTTAGCGATTGTGTCATTGAAACTGGAGCCGACTTGGAAGAAGTGAAGATGATCCTGGATCGCTTTGCTCGGCAAGGTCTTGTGAGCGTCGAAAACCGAATACACGACGGTGCTGTAATCTATAAAACCATATAAAAATTTGTTGCCAAGACATAAAGTGTCAAGAAATAGGCTATTAAATACCCCTCTTATATCTAGATTGAGAGAAGAGGGGTATTTACATTTCTGCCTAAATTCAAAACAACTCTAAATGGTTCAGCGTAATGATTGCACAACTAGTTGTCACTTGACAACCAATGATTTTAGGTTTACATTTAAAAGTAAAGGCTGACATGGGTAGACGATCTCATCCAAAACAAGAGGTTGAGGCTGCGCTAAAGTATGCTGAACAAAATGGCTGGCGCGTTGATGTGGGTGGATCACACGCTTGGGGTAAAATCTACTGCCCCTATAACGATCAGGAATGCAGATGTGGCAACTTTTGTATATCCAGTGTTTGGAGTACTCCAAAAAATGCCGGAAATCACGCGAGGCAGATTCGTCAAGTAGTCGATAACTGTATAAGATATAACCGCGAAGAGGAAAAATAAGCAATGAAAGAGTATGATTTTACATTGAAATTTAGTATTGGGAATTTCCCAATTGACCCTGATAGCTATGTTGAGGCTTTATACACAGGTGGTTGTGATGATGCTTTGATTGGAGTTGGTAAAAAAGGATATCTTTCACTCAATTTTATTCGAGAAGCATCATCAGCCTATGACGCTATTTCTACTGCTATTGCTGATGTTAAAAATGTAATTCCATCTGCAAACTTGATTGAAGCAGCACCAGATTTTGTCGGATTGACAGATGTAGCCAAAATTATTGGCTGCACTCGACAAAATATCAGAAAGCTCATTGTTGAAAGTGAGCCAAGATCCTTACTTCCTATTTATGAAGGTACACCCTCAATTTGGCATTTAGCGGAAATCCTAGCTTGGTTGCGAGAATTCAAGACATATTCCATTGATGATTCATTAATGGAGATTGCCAAAGCTAATATGGACATTAATATTGCGAAAAGCTGGCAGAAAGTAGCGCCAACTGCTCAAGAAAAAATTCAGCGTCTTGCTTTGTAAGATGGAATCCAGTTGTATCCCTGATTGGCGTGGGGGCGAAAAATTTTTCGCCCCTACTGGGGATTTTGCTGATCTTTTGAGACGGGTTATTTTAGCCCCCTTAAAGATAAACCCCTCGCCCAAGGAGGGGAGGGGCTTTGGGTTTTTGATTTTATACCTTTGCGATAGTCAGCGGACTGAAGTCCTGAGGATGAACGCTTAGGAAGCTAAGGCGACTTCAACCATTTGTTGGAGTTCGCCACTTTGGTAAAGCTCGATCAGGATATCGGAACCGCCTAAAAATTCCCCGTTGAGATAAACTTGGGGGATGGTGGGCCAGTTGGAATATTCCTTGATGCCTTGGCGGACTTCGGGATCAGAGAGGACATCGAAGGTGGTGAAGGGTACACCGCAAATGTTGAGAATTTGCACAACATTGTTAGAAAAACCGCATTGGGGCATTAACTTGGAACCCTTCATAAACACAACGATTTTATCTTGTTGTACGAGGTCGTCAATGCGTTTTTGGACTTCTGGAGTCATGGTGATTTAGGGGGTAGTAGAACAGGAAAAAGGAAAGATGTTGGTTTGAAAAGTTAGGCGTTGGCGATCGCCCAACTATCCGGGGTATAGGTTTTCAAGGCCAGGGCGTGGATGGCTTCAGTGGCTAGGGCTTCTTGTAAAGCACCGTAGACCATCTGATGCTGCTTAACGCGGGTCTTCCCTTCAAATGCGGTGGAAATAACCGTCGCTTGAAGATGATCCCCGCCGCCGGTCAAGTCCTCAACGGTGACTTGGGCATCGGGCAATTGGGCCTTAATCATGGATTCAACTTGGTCTAGGCTCACCATAGGTCAGTTTACAAAGGGGTCTTCAAACATAAACTTGATTTTAACGCTCTGTTCCCCATTCAGGGGATGGTTGTCAGTAGGATTGGCTTAATCCGCAAAACCCAGTTCCACCAATTGCTGGAAGGCTCGCTCGCCAAGGCCGTTGGTGGGATTTTGCGATCGCACGATCTGGATCAACAAGGGAACCGAGAGTTCCGGCTGATTTTGGGCGCGGTGAACGAGGGCCAATTGATAGGTGGTTTGATCCCGCAGTTGAGCACTGTCAAGGGCTTTTTGTCGCTGATCTTGGGCAACTTCGCGATCAATGCCAGAAAAGGTTTCGGAAAGTTGCTGATGGAAATTAGAGAGTTGATTAAACACTTGCCGGGCTTGCTGAAACTTGTTCTGGGCTTGGTTGTAGTCCCCGGCATTGACCGCCGCTTCTGCTTCACGGATCAAGTTTTGGCCGCCTTCAAAGCTGAGTAATGTGGGGGTTGCTTCCGGGATAATTTGGGCAAAATCGCCAGTGGGTTGCACAAAACCAAACCGCACCAATTGTTCATGGGCTTGGCGACCGAGGGGGGTGGTGGGATTTTGCGATCGCACAATTTGGATCAGCAACGGAATGGATAAATCCGTCCGGCCTTGGGCATGGTGGGCTAAAGCCAGTTCATAGGTGGATTGATCCCGCAGTTGGGCGGTTTCGAGGGCCTGTTGCCGTTGCTGGGCAGCGCGGCGGCTGTTAATGCCCGCAAAACTGCCGGAGAGTTGTTGATAAAAATTGGAAAGTTGGTTAAAGACTTGGCGGGTAGCTTGGAGCTTTTCCACCGCTAGGTCATAGTTGCCTTGGGCGCTGGCGTTGCGCCCCGCTTCCAGTAATGCCATGCCGCCGGGCATACTTAAAACACTGCTGCTTTGTTGCAAAATCCGGGGATCTTCGACAGCAAAGGGATCTGGCTCAGGGTTCGATAATTCTTGGGCTTGAACCCCCCCAGGAAGTCCTAGGGTTAAAACCGTCAAACTGGCCAACATCAGGGGGTGGATAATCTGCTTGAATCTCATTGAAGCCCTCAGACCCATTCCTAAAAACAGTAAAATTGATTGCAATCGTTTCCTACGATACCCTGTTTCAGACATAATTCTTAAAAAAAAGTTCTGTACTGGTGATGATCGCTCCGCCATGGTCACGAATCCCGGAGAAGCAACCCGTTGAGGCGATCGCCGATTTTTTCCACTCCCCGTGATGGGTTGGCCCAGATCCCATCTGCCACAACCTTGGGGGATTGGGTATTCTGGAAAGGATCCGTGCTTGCTCGCCCCCGTTATGGCCTACACCGTTAGCGAAATTCAAAGCTTTCTGACTGCTCAAACCCCCTTAGGGATGTTGCCACCAGGGGCGATCGCCGCTGTTTTAGGGCGGATGCGGCCCTTTCGCTATCGCATGGGTCAAACCCTGTTGGTACGAGACAAGATCCCCCATCAGGTGGTGATTTTGTATGAGGGACAGGTGCGGCTGATTGGCTATGATCCCACAACGAAAATGCCCCTAACGCTGCAACTGCTCCAACCGGGGGACATGATCGGCTGGGTGAGTTTGCTGCGGGGCATTCCTTGCGAAACGGCGATCGCCTCCACGGAAACCGTCGCCATTACCCTTGGGGCCGAGGAATTTTTCGCCGTCCTCCAGCGTTTCCCCGATGTGGCGGCTCAATTTCATCAAGGGACGGCGATCGCTGAAGTCTTCGACCTCCTCTCCCGTCAAACCCTCCCCAACCTCAAAGACAGTAATGCCCTCAAGGAATGGGTGCAAAATGCTGCCAACCATGCCCAAGTTTGTAGCCTGCCCCCCGGTCGTCACCTCCTCCAAGACGAACCCGCCCGCATCCTCCAATACCCTAATCTCGTTTGGTTTGTCAGCGGTGGCGGCCAAGTCACCCACTTTAAACCCGGCTATCCCATCAGCCTCGACCCCCAACAACGGAGCCTAGAGGTGGTGGGGGAATATCCTGCCCGGCTAATCGGCATTCAAGCCGCCGACCTCCTCCCCGTTGCCATTGCGGACACTTTCGCCGATCCCGATACCGTCCAACTATCACCAGAGCCAGCAGAAATTCCCTACGCCGCCGAATTGGAAACCGTTGACGCGCCCACCCCCCCCAGCGCCGCCCCGAAGCCCAACCGCCAAGATTATCCCCTCGTTAAGGGGCGATCGCAACTCGATGCAGCGGTGGCCTGTTTCCAGATGTTGAGCCAATATTTTCGGATGCCCTTCCGTCGGGATGTGATTGAGCGGGTGTTAGGGGATCAACTGCGGCGACAGGGGAGCTTATCCCTCTATAACTGTGGCTCGGTGGCGGAACTCATGGGATTAACGGCGCAATTGGTGAATATTCCCGCTTCTGCGTTAACGCGATTACAGGGGCCGGCCTTGGTGCAGTGGCAAGACCGGCTGGCGGTACTCTATGAAATTAGTGATCAGGAGTTGGTGATTGGTGCGCCGGAGGTGGGGATTCTACGGCGCAAGCCCAAGGATTTCCTTGAAGCCTGGGATGATGTGGGCCAGGTGGTGCTGTTGCAACCCTCGAAATATACCCCCCAGGAACGCTTTGGTCTCAGTTGGTTTTGGCCGGTGTTATGGAAATATAAGGGCGTGTTAACAGAAGTATTTATCGCTTCCTTCTTTGTGCAACTTTTTGCCCTCGCTAATCCCCTAATTATTCAAGTAATCATCGATAAGGTCATTGTCCAAAATAGTACGGAAACGCTGCAAGTTTTGGGGTTTTTCCTGCTAGGGGTGGCGATTTTTGAATTTATCCTCAGTACGGTACGCACCTATCTGTTTGTGGATACCACAAACCGCATTGATATGAGCTTGGGGTCAGAAATCATTGATCACCTGCTGCGATTACCCCTGAGTTATTTTGACCGTCGCCCGGTGGGGGAACTGTCCAGCCGCATTAATGAGTTGGAAAATATCCGTACATTCTTAACCGGAACCGCCTTAACAGTGGTTTTAGATGCGGTTTTTTCGGTGATTTATATTGCCGTGATGTTCTTTTACAGTTGGCGGCTGTCACTGTTGGGGCTGGCCATTGTGCCAATTTTCATTATCACGACACTGATTTTTTCCCCCTTAATCCGCCATCAACTGCGGATCAAGGCGGAACGCAACGCTGAAACCCAATCTCATCTGGTGGAGGTGGTTTCGGGGATTCAAACGGTGAAGGCGCAAAATATTGAGTTGCGATCGCGCTGGCGGTGGCAAGAACATTACGCCCGCTACGTTTCCGCCGGGTTTAAAACCGTGCAGACTTCAACCCTAGCGAATTCTGCCAGTAATTTCCTCAATAAAATTTCTGGCCTGTTGGTGCTGTGGGGTGGGGCCTATTTGGTGTTACAGGGGGATCTGAGTTTAGGGCAGTTAATTGCCTTTCGGATCATTGCCAGCTATGTCACTAGTCCCCTATTACGGTTGGCGCAACTGTGGCAAAACTTCCAAGAGGTGGGGCTATCTTTGGAGCGGTTGGGGGATATTTTAGATAGTCCTCAGGAAGGGGAAGCGGATCAGGGGAATATCCCGATGCCATCGGTGGTGGGGGCGGTGAAATATGAAAATGTTTCTTTCCGGTTTAAACCCAATGGGCCGCTGCAATTGGTGAATGTTAACCTTGATATTCCGGCGGGGAGTTTTGTCGGGGTGGTGGGGAAAAGTGGGGCGGGCAAAAGTACGCTGACGAAATTGCTCGTGCGTTTATACGATTGGGAAACGGGGCGGATTTTGCTCGATGGTTACGATGTGGCCAAGGTGGAGCTTTATTCCCTGCGGCGACAAATCGGGGTTGTACCCCAAGAGCCATTATTATTTGATGGCACGATTCAGGAAAATATCGCCCTCAATAACCCCGAAGCCTCTAGTGAGGAGATTATCGAGGCGGCAAGGGTGGCGGCGGCCCATGATTTTATTATGGAGTTGTCCAGTGGCTATAACACGCGGGTGGGGGAGCGGGGGGCGAGTTTGTCGGGGGGACAACGGCAACGGATTGCGATCGCCCGCACCGTGTTGCAACGCCCTGCCTTTCTGATTTTGGATGAAGCCACCAGCGCCCTCGATTACCCCACGGAGCAGCAGGTTTGTAGTAATTTAGCCCAAGCCTTTCGCGATCGCACCGTCATTTTCATCACCCACCGTTTAGGAACAGTTCAGGGGGCGGATCAAATTGTGATGATGGACAGCGGCGCGGTGGTAGAAGTGGGAACCCACGCGGAACTGATCGCCCTCGAAGGTCGCTACTTCGCCCTCTACCGCCAACAGGATGCCCGCCAAGCCTGATGGTGAAAATTTTTCGCCCCTATTGTTCAGGAGGCAGAGCCTCCGCAGGTGCATGACTTGGCAGAGCCAAGTCACGAGGGATTCCCATTCCCTATTGCCCGTTCCCTGTTCCCTGTTCCCCATTCCCCGTTCCCCATTCCCCATCTTCCCCACCCCATGCTATAGTAGAAAAGCTTAATTTTTCGGGATGTGGCGCAGCTTGGTAGCGCACTTCGTTCGGGACGAAGGGGCCGCTGGTTCGAATCCAGTCATCCCGATTTGCCAAGAGCGAATCTAGTTGTATAGTTGATCTGCCTGGGGGCGAAAGATTTTTCGCCCCTACATCATTTATCCCCCTGGCCAACGGGTGGAAACGTGCGATCGCCTCACCCACCTCGATGGGGAAACCCTTTTACCCGGTTTAGTCCTCCCCCTGATCTCGTTGTGGGCCTAGGGGCAACCATTCCAGCCAGAAAAGAGAATATGTTAACTTGGCCGAAACGGCCGGAATTTCTCTTTCTCCTTGGCGATCGCCCCTATGTTTAGCCCCACCCTCCTTTGGTTCATTGCGGGAGCCATCCTCTGTTTTATGGAGGTGGTATTTCCCACCGCCTTTGTGGAATTCATCATGGGTTTAGCAGCCATCGGCGTGGGGTTGCTTGCCTTCATCCTGCCCTTTTTACCCTTTCCCGCCCAAGTTCTGCTCTGGCTTGTCTTCACCACGGGGGGGATCATCTTCTCCCGGCGGTCTTTCACCCCCAAGCGGCGATCGCGCTTATTAGAAGATTCCCGCCAAGGTCGCACCCTCACCCCCATTGCGCCCGGTGAACTGGGGCGCGTCGTTTGTGATGGCAACTCCTGGCAAGCGCGGTGTGAAGATGAAACCTTAGCCATGAATGCCAATACGCCGGTTTTTATTGTCCGCCGCGAAGGTAACACGTTAATTGTGCTGCCCCAATCCGTAATTCAGCCCTAACCCCTGAAGATATACACCACAGTTCACTACGAGGTTGATCCATGCCTGAATTTTTTCTACTGATTTTGTTAGCCTTAGGCGGCTCTACCGCCATCGGCTCAGTGAAAATTATCAATGAAAAACATGAAGCCTTGGTGGAAAGCTTGGGGAGCTATAAGAAAAAGCTCACCCCTGGTTTAAACTTAATGGTTCCCTTCATTGACAAGGTGGTCTATCAAGAAACCACCCGCGAAAAAGTCCTCGACATTGCGCCCCAGTCCTGTATTACCAAAGATAACGTCGCCATCAGTGCCGATGCCGTCGTCTATTGGAAAATTGTCGATATGGAGAAGGCCTATTATCGGGTGGAAAATCTCCAAAAGGCGATCACCAATCTGGTCTTAACCCAAATTCGCTCCGAAATGGGCAAGCTCGAACTGGATCAAACCTTTACCGCCCGCAGTGAAATCAATGAAATGCTGTTGCGGGAATTGGATATCGCCACCGATCCCTGGGGCGTGAAGGTGTTGCGCGTTGAGCTTCGCGATATCACCCCCTCGAAAGCCGTGCAGGATTCGATGGAATTACAAATGACCGCTGAACGGCGGAAACGGGCGGCCATTCTTACCTCGGAAGGGGAGCGGGATGCGGCGGTTAACTCTGCCCAAGGGAAAGCTGAGGCTAGCATTTTGAATGCAGAAGCGGACAAAAAATCAGCGGTGTTAAGGGCAGAGGCGGAGGCTCAAAAAGAAGTCCTCAAAGCCCAAGCAACGGCGCGGGCCATGGATATTTTAATGGATAAAATGCGCAGCGATCCCCACGCGAAGGAAGCCCTGCAATTTATCCTCGCCCAAGACTATTTGACCATGGGTAAAGTGGTGGGCAGCAGTGAAAGCAGCAAGATCATGTTTATGGATCCGGCGAATATGTTTTCTACCTTGGAAGGGATGCGCTCGGTGTTAGGGGATCTGCCCCAGGATGTTAAGGGGAATGGGTATTAATCGGGGGCATTGAACAACGATCCTCAAATGCCCTGAATTTGCAGCCCTGATCGGCCCAGGGGCGAAACATTTTTCGCCCCTACCCCTAGCCAAGGGGGATGTTAAATCTAGTCTAAACATCGGTTAGGATGGAGGCGTATTCGCGCTTTTTTGATGGTTGCTATGGTGATTCGCCGTCTTTGCTCTGCCCTGATTCCTGCTAGCCTTTGGTGGGGGATGGCGATCGCCCCCGCTCTGGCCATGCCCGGCCAACCCACCGCCGTTGTGGCCGCTTGGATTTTAGGCAATCAAGCCCTAGAGGGGGTGATGGGGGATGGCCTATCGGTGCGCCGCAGTAATGGCGGCTCCCAAACCTTTGAATTTACCGCTTCGATTTTTCCGCCGGGCCGGCTTTCCCCGATGGCAGCACGGGGCAGTTGTGCAACGCCGATTTATCGCGGCTTGATCCGCTCTGAAACGATCGCCCTACGGGATTTTATCAATGGTGTGCCGCTCGATCGCCTGGAGTTTGGCCTGCGCACGGTGTACGGGTTAGATATTTATCAAGATTATCGTCAGGCCAGTTTACTCTATGCCTACCCGATGCCCGCTGGCATTGATCTGGGGCGCAGGCTGGGGCGACCGGGAACGGAGGGGTATCGGGGGGAAATGCGCCGGGGCGATCGCTATGCCTATTGGTTGGAAATTGCCCACACCGAAACAGGGATGGCCTACAGTGGCCAAATCACCGTCTTTCTCAAAGAAGATTTACCCAAATTGGTGCGGGAAATGGGGGGCGAAATGGATCCGGTCTGTGAGAATCGCTAGCTTTTGCCGAGGATGGAGCGGGGATCAATTTCCTGGCCCTGGGTTTAACGAGGTTCCCTCTCCCGGTACGATGGAATCAGCGATCCAACAGGAAATAAGGGGGGAAAATGGCGATATTGAGGAGTAAACCCGTGTTGATCGGTGGGGTGGGTTTATCCTTTGCCCTGTGGGGGTGGTGGCAGTTGCAGGATGTGGGCTTAGATTTAGAAACCCTTGGGTTATGGGGTTTGATGGCCGTCGGTGGGGGGATGTGGTGGTTGCGGCGCGATCGCCCCTCCCTTACGGCCAGCAATTCCCAACCCTCATCCCTGACGGCGGCTCAACTGACCCAAACCCAAGCCCAAACCGAGGCATTGATCACGCTCCTCGCCGCTGAGTCTCCGAATTTTGATCCCACGCCTTACCAAACACAATTACAAGCAATGGCTCAACCCCCTTCGGGGCCGCTCCAGGTGACGATTACCGGCGGTGCTTGGGTGGGTAAAACAGCGTTATTACAGCAATTAGCCGTTGGGGAAGGTTGGGAGTATCAAGAAGCGGCAACACCTCAGGATCAGACTCATCTCGTCTTAGCCCTCGTTGATGGCGATCTCACCGCTGCGGCATGGGTGCAAATTCAACAATGGCGGCAGGCCCATCATCACATTTTCCTCCTTTTAACCAAACAGGATCAACACCCCGAACCCCAACGGCAACAACTCCTCGATACGCTCCGGCAACGGGTGGCCGGTTGGCTGCCATCGGATCAGGTTTTCGCCATTGCCGCTGCTCCCCGGCTGATCACCGTCCGCCACCATTGCACCGATGGCTCAATCACCGAAACCCAAGAACCCCAAGCCCCTCAATTGGGGGATCTGCCCACCCGGTTAGCGATGTTGGCCAACCACAGGGAATCTTTAATCTGGGGCGTGCAGTGGCGACAACTGATTGCCCTTCAGGGGGAAATTAAAACGCAATTGAATCAGGAAAGGGGCGATCGCGCCCTGCCGATGATCGAACGGTATCAATGGGTGGCAGCGGCGGCGGCCTTTGCCAATCCTGTCGCGGCGTTGGATCTGCTGGCCTCCTTAGCGATTAATGCCCAAATGTTCCTCGATCTGGCCCAACTGTACCGCCAACCCCTGAGCCTCAACCAAGCCCAAACCGCTGCCGCATCCATGGGGGAATTGTTGCTCAAACTGGGGGCGGTGGAAGTTTCCACCCAGGCGATCGCCACCCTCCTCAAAACCACCCCCCTCACCTATGCCGCTGGCGGCCTGCTCCAGGGGATTAGTGCCGCCTACCTCACCCGCATCGTCGGCCTCACGCTAATCACCCATTTCGCCCAACAAGACCCCCTCAATCCCCCCAGGACGTTGAATTGGGAAACAATCAGCCAAGGCCTCCAAACTACTCTGAAGCAGACCCAAGCCGCTGGCTGGTTGGGGGGATTCGTCCAAGAGGTGCGATCGCGCTTAGTCAGTCAGCCCGGATAGATCTTTTGGGAAGAAAAGAGGATAGAGAAGAGAGGAGAGAGGAAAGTTGAATCTTCTCCCTCACTTCTCACTCCTCACTTCTCACTTCTCCCTCACTTCTCACTCCTCACTCCTCACTCCTCACTCCTCACTCCTCACTCCTCACTCCTCACTCCTCACTCCTCACTCCTCACTCCCTACGGTTCCACCTGATGGCGTTGATAATCCTGCACAGCATTGATCAGCGATCGCACCTCCGCCGTCCCCTCCGAAGGCTCAAACGTAAAGGGAAATTTCCCCTTCGCCAACATCCGAAATCCCAAGGGTAAAATACTCACCAAACCCCGCACATCCTGAAAATAATTCCCCACCACCTGCAAGCCAAATTTCCGTTCATCCACCCAGCCCCCCGACTTCACTAAATCCACCAACACCTTACGATGACGCACCGGGCGGCTACTGTCTTGATCATGGCGGTCTAACACCGCGTGTTTAATTTTACTAATTTGATCTAGAGGAGCCACCTCCATCGGACAAACCGTATTGCACTGATAACAGCGGGTACAGCCCCAAACCCCATCTAAGCTGTTATATTGTTCAATCCGTTCCTCTGTGCGGGTGTCGCGATTATCCGTAATGAGGCGGTTGGCTTTGGCCAAAGCATGGGGGCCGAGGAAATCCGGGTTAAAGGCCTTACTATTACAGTCGGAATAACAGGCCCCACAGAGAATACAATTGCCCATCTGATCGAGGCGCGATCGCTCCTCTGGGGTTTGTAAAAATTCCCGTTCCGGCACCGCTCGCCCTTGGGTACTCACATAGGGATCCACCGCTTCGAGATCATCCCAAAACTGCGCCATATCTACGACTAAATCCCGCACCACCGGCAAATTTCCTAAGGGCGCAATGGTGATCACCGGGGGGCGATCGCTCCCCACCGGATGAAAGCGAGTCACCTCCTGAGCAATATTTTCTTTGCAGGCCAGGGTGGCACGGCCATTAATCCGCATCGCACAACTCCCGCAAATTGTATTGCGGCAATTTTTCCGAAAAGTGAGGGAGCCATCCACCTCCCACTTGATCCGATTTAAACAGTCGAGAATCGTCTCCCCTGGTTCGACAGTCAGTCGATATTCTTGGGAGTAAGGGTTGCCTTGGGGCTGTTGGCGGAGAACTTGAAAAGTAACATCCATAGGGGTTAGAGGGGTGAGGACTGGCGGCGGCTCAGATCAAAAATAGCAACCTGATCGTATCCCTGAACCGAGGTGAAGGGCAAAACCCACACTAAAAATTTTGGTTTTTGGGTTGCTGATCGCGCATTTTAAGGATCGCGACAATATCTGGATTTTATCCCAATCGGGCAATGGAGATCCGCAATTTCTCCAGTTCAGGGAAAGTTTCAACCACCCTTGAAATTCTCTGGCCGGTGATCCCCAAGGCATTTTTCACCCCGTCATAAAGATCAGCAATTTTCTTGATCTCTAGGGCCTCAGGGTATTACAGCAAAAATTGACAAACCCTAGATTCGCAGTTCCCACGACTGATTTTTGATCTCATCCCTCAGTTCTCGATCGCCCTCTAAAGATTTTTTCAAAAAAATTTTCAAAAAATGTCACAACCCTGAAGTTTAGCGATATAGTTCTTAGTATGACCAAATTTATGCAGTCATCCCTACGGAAATCTCAACCCTATAAGGAGGTCTATTAAAAAGATGTCTGATACTAAGCTGACTGGCAAAGCGCTCCTTCAAAAAGTAAAGGAGTTAGCTGAACTGCCTCGCCGTGAGACAGCAAAGCAATGCGGCTACTACACCCGTAGCAAAAGTGGTGGCGCACGGGTGAACTTGACTGAATTTTACGATGCAGTTTTGGCGGCAAAAGGCGTTGCTTTAGACCCAGATGGTGCCAAAGATGGCCGGGGTCGTGAACCGACCTATCGCGTCAGTGTCCATAAAAATGGTCAAATTGTCATCGGCTCTACCTATACCAACGCCATGGGTTTACACCCCGGTGATGAATTTGAAATCAAGCTCGGTTATAAGCATATCAAGCTGAACAAGCTCGATGAAAATGGCTTGGCTTCTGGTAACGACGATAACTAACAATCCTCGAGGGGGGGATTTTTTCCCCCATCAATCCACGGGTGGATACTGCATTACAGATCCTTAATTTAGGGATCTTGTCTAGGGCGTATTTCAGTCGATACAACAGGATTAATGTTGATATGGGGTGATTTTTACCAATAGAAATCACCTCGCTTTTTCATGTCAATTGATATTGCTCAGGGCATCCCCTGAGCAATATTCTCTTTCCGATTGCTGGGTGCATCCCGGCTTGGACAATCTACCCCACCCTGCGGGCAGCCGCTTCGCGTCTACATCCCCCCTGCCCCTTCTTCTCCCACAAGGGGCGAAGGGGAACCAGATTCAAAGTCCCTCTCTCTCCCTGGGGATTGAGGGTGAGGGGGGAAAAGTGGGATGTTCCCCGATTGCCTCCTGATGGGGCGGCGATCGCCCCTAGCGGCTCTGCACTGAGAACCTTTTATGGAGTAGGAATGTCGGCTCTATGGCCACAAAAAAGCCCTGATCCCCATTGGATCAGGACTAGCAATTTAACCGTTGAATCCTGTGGGGGGGGATGGATGCGCTGACGCGAATCGGTGCGCTCACGCTCTGGGTCTCCCCCCACAAGCTTTGTTAGCCGCCAGCGACTGCCGGGACAATACTCACCTCATCGCCATCGCTGAGGGGGGTTTCAGGCCCATCCAGAAACCGAATATCTTCGCTATTGACGTAGAGGTTCAAAAAGCGGCGGGGTTTACCGGATTCATCACAGATGCGGGCTTTAATACCGGGGCAAGCGGTTTCGAGTTGATCAATCATTTCATTGATCGTTGTACCCGTGGTTTCAATCACCGCTTGATTGTTGGTGAACTTCTGCAAGGGGGTAGGAACAAGGACTTTAATCGCCATAGTGTAGTTTGAGAAAGAACAGGAATGGACGTGATCCCCCCCTGCCCCCCTTAAAAAAGGGGGGGAGAGGGTCGGCTTAAAAAGGGGGGATGGTTGGTAGGGGATCGAGGGGCAATTAGACTAAAACTTGCTGCCAATCGAGGCGATCCAAGGTTTGGGCCCGCTCCCATGCCCGCTCGAAGCTGTCTAATTTGGCTTCGATGGTGAGGGGTTCGGAGATGTAGCCTTGGATGGCTTCTTGGGTTTTCAGTCCGTTGCCGGTGATGTAAACCACGGTGGTTTCATCGGGGCTGATTTTGCCCGCTTCGACGAGTTTTTTGAGGACGGCGATGGTCGTACCGCCAGCGGTTTCGGTGAAGATGCCTTCGGTTTCGGCTAAGAGCTTGATCCCTTCGATGATTTCGGCATCGGTGGCGGATTCAATGTGGCCGTTGGTTTCGTTGGCTTGCTCGACGGCGTAGACCCCATCAGCAGGGTTGCCGATCGCAATGGATTTGGCAACGGTGTTGGGTTTGACGGGATCAATGAAATCGCGACCGGATTTAAAGGCTTGGGCCACGGGGGAGCAACCTTCCGCTTGTGCGCCGCTATAGCGCACCGGCTTGTCTTCCACTAAGCCGCATTTGACAAACTCTTCAAAGCCTTTGCGGATCTTGGTGTAGAGGGAGCCGGAGGCGATGGGGGCGACGATATGGTCGGGGAGTTGCCAGCCCAGTTGTTCCGCCACTTCAAACCCTAAGGTTTTAGAGCCTTCGGAATAGTAGGGGCGGAGGTTAATGTTGACAAAGCCCCAGCCGTAGGTGTTGGCCACTTCGGAACAGAGCCGGTTTACTTGGTCATAATTGCCTTTCACCGCCATCACCGTGGGGTTATAGATCAGCGTCCCCAACACCTTCCCGGCTTCTAAATCAGCGGGAATGAAAACGCAACATTCTAAACCGGCATGGGCAGCGATCGCCGCTGTCGAGTTGGCTAAATTGCCGGTGCTGGCACAGGAGACGGTGGAGAAACCCAGTTCCCGCGCTCGGGTCAGGGCAACGGAGACCACCCGGTCTTTAAAACTGAGGGTGGGCATATTCACCGCGTCGTTTTTGATGTAGAGGTTTTTCAAACCTAAGCGCCGCGCCAACCGGGTGGACTTCACCAAGGGGGTCATCCCCGTACCCACATCGATCACGTTATCCGTAGCCACGGGGAGAAACGCCCGATACCGCCAAATGGAATGGGGGCCGGCGGCGATGGTTTCACGGGTGACGGTATCGCGGATCTTGTCGTAGTCGTAGACCACTTCCAAGGGGGCGAAGGTGTTTTCGCAAATATTAATGGGGAGCAGGTCGTAGGTGTAGTCCCCTTCTTTGGATTTGAGGTGGGTGAAGGTGGCGGATTCACTGCGTTTGGCGATCGCTTGTGTCATGTAAAACTTACTCTCAATTCAACGGTTGCCTGATAGTAACACGGGCAAAAATGCCGGTCAAACATACCCGATAAAATTTGTCGGGTATAGAAATTGAGGCAATATTTGCCCAGGCTCTCCCAACTTGTTAACGTTGAGGGCAGAAAGCATTCTTAATCGCTGTGCTCCCCTGCCGCTGATGATCCTG
Source organism: Spirulina sp. CCNP1310 (assembly GCF_034932185.1). Lineage (NCBI taxonomy): Bacteria > Bacillati > Cyanobacteriota > Cyanophyceae > Spirulinales > Spirulinaceae > Spirulina > Spirulina sp. CCNP1310. Next base: position 57,884 of record NZ_JAYGHW010000066.1, read on the forward strand.
GAGACAATCCGCCCCGCTATGCCACGCCCTTGGTTTCGTCTTGCTTTAGGGGTAATTTTTTTGGGATGCCTGCTGCTACGCCTGTGGCGGTTGGAGCAGTTTAATACTCTTGTATTTGACGAAATCTACTATCCGGTTTTTGCCAATCGCTACCTAACCGGGGAATTTGTCTATAACTCCCATCCCCCCTTGAGCCAAATCCTGATCGCCGTGGGGATGTGGTTAGCCAGTTGGTTGCCCGCTGAACCAGATACGATCAATGGGTTAACGGGAGCGATGCGCTCCACGTTTAGTTATCGTTGGTTGAATGCGATCGCCGGAGCCGCAATTCCCGTCGTCGGGGGCTTGATTGCCTATCACCTCAGCCAGCGGCGCAGTTTCGGGATCACTACTGCGCTGTTGCTCTCCCTCGATGGCCTGCTGTTGGTGGAATCCCGCTATGGTTTGAATAATATCTATTTGGTGTTGTTTGGCCTGTTGGGCCATTTGGCTTTGTTGCAAGGCTTGGGCGATCGCCCCCGCCCCACGGTAATCACCCGACGAGTACGCTGGTTCCGGGACTATCGGGGGGCCAAGTTTGCCCAGTTGCGGCGGTTGAGTGATTGGGTGAGCGATGGCCTCCGCTCCCGTCGCCCCCTTCAGCCGGAACAATATTTTATGTTGGCGGGGTTTTGGTTGGGCTGTGCCGCTGCGGTGAAATGGAATGGCTTAGGGTTTTTATTAGCCATTTATGGACTGTGGGCGATCGCCCACCTCCTCACCTGGATCGCCCCTCAAACCTTAGGCTTTCCCTGTAACCGTTTAGCCACCCTCACCCCCCTCAACATCGCCCTTTATTTTGGCCTGGTTCCCCTCCTCACCTATAGCCTCGCCTGGATCCCCCATCTGCTCCTCAATCCCCACCCCAACCTCTGGCAAGTTCATCGCCAGATCCTCGCCTTTCACCATGCCCTAGGCAGTGGCGCAGGCATACACCCCTATTGTTCCCCCTGGTTTAGTTGGCTCCTCATGTGGCGACCCGTCGCCTATTTCTATGCCACCGCCCGCAATTTTAGCGAGACTGTCCCCGCCTATCCCACCCTCCCCCCGGAAGCGGTGCAGGTGGTCTATGATGTCCATGGCATGGGGAATCCAATCCTCTGGTGGGGGGCAACGGCGGCGGTCGGCACGTTACTTTTGCGGGTATGGCAAGCTGACCCACAGGAACGGGGGATCAACTTCTATCTCCTCTGTAGCTATGGGGCGAATCTGCTCCCCTGGGCCAATGTCAGCCGCTGCACATTTCTCTATCACTACATGGCGGCCTTGATTTTCGCCGTTCTTGCCCTCGCCTACGCTTGCGATCGCCTCTGTTGGCAAGGCCCCCTAACCCGGTGGCCATGGGGTATCGGTTTAATCACCCTCTGTGCAGTGGCCTTCTGGTTTTGGTCGCCCCTCTATCTAGGCTTACCCCTATCTCCCCAAAGCTATCAATTGCGGATGTGGTTTTCCCACTGGATTTGATGGCTATTGGGAGGGGCTGGTTTGGGCTTGAGGGGGCCGCGACACAGAGCCGGGCCGTCGGGCCGTCACCTGCTCCAGCACCACTGCCAACGACCGAGCAAATTGGGGATCTTCCACCGTACCAATGCGATCATTATTTAATTGCAGTTCTTCCCGTTGCTCATCACTGAGTTCGACAACAATATCCGGTTTAATTTTTTTATCCTTCGTAATGCTATTGCCGTTGGGGGTGCGATATTCAGCGATGGTAACGGCTAAACCTGACCCATCACTCAAGGGCCGCACCGATTGCACCAACCCTTTACCAAAACTATCTGTCCCCACCAACGTAGCGCGGCGATTTTCCTGCAAGGCTGCTGAAACAATCTCGCTGGCACTAGCCGAACCCCCATCAATCATCACCACCAGGGGTTTATTGGTGATGGCGGTATTGTTGGCCTCTTGCCGTTCCACTTCACCACGCCGGTCATGGGTGGAGACAATGCGGCCGCGATTGAGCCACATCCGCGCAATATCAATACTGGCATTGAGTAGGCCGCCGGGATTGGAGCGCAGATCTAAAACGTAGCCCACCACAGCCCCCTCGCCTCGGATTGCTTCAAAGTCCCGCAATGCCTTGCGCATATCTTGGGTGGCGTTGGCGTTAAATTGGGTGAGGCGAATATAGGCGATATTTCCCGCTGGGGTGGATTCGACACGGGTGCGCACGGGATGAATTTCAATGCGATCGCGCCGGAGGGGGAATTCAATCTCCCGCTCTCCCCGGCGGATCGTCAGAATCACCTCCGTTCCCCGTTCCCCACGAATCAATTGCACCGCATCATTAACATCCATCCCCAAGGTATCCACATCATCAATTTTCATGATGATGTCCTTGGCGAGAATCCCGGCATTAAAGGCGGGACTGTCATCAATGGGGGAAATGACAATCAGGCGATCGCTCTCCTCATCCTTGGCGATCTGAATCCCCACCCCCGTTAGGGAACCGGAGGTATCAATCTGCATATCTTGAAACTCTTTGGGATCCATGAAGCGAGTATAGGGATCATCCAAAGTTTTGAGCATCTCCCGCACCGCTTCGTAGGCATCGTCTTGGCTGGTGTAGGAGCGTTCGAGGTATTCGGTGCGGAGCGATCGCCAATCCTGCTGGTTAAACGTCCCATCCACATAATACCGATTAATGATCTGCCACACCTCATCCACTAACTCCTTCGGGCTAGTGCTTAAGCTCAAAATCTGTCCCTGGGATAAGTGCAGTCCGGCTCCAGTCACCGCCACCGTCGTTAACACAAAGGCGGTTGCGCCAAGGACAAGTCCACGTTTTGCGAATACCATAAACACTCGTTGAGATGAGGAGTCACTTAACGCTACTCTAACACAGGATTTTACGAATGGCAGAAAGCCCTAATGCTGTTCATGGAACTTTCTTTGTCAAAAAAGCTCATCAGCAGTGCATTGTTTGCCATGACGGATGATCTGTTCCCCATCCTCGTTCAAAATAATGCATTCAGTACCCTTCGACTGGCCTTTTCTCCATTCCACGAAAACCCAGACAGTCAGAGCCAACAGCACAATAATTGCCACTAATCCCAGTTCTTGTAAGCGACGCTCCCAATCGGACATAAAAGATCCACCGTTGTTGACGCTGTTGTAGTAACAATTAAATGAATCATTCAAACATGAACGAGGATTCCTTCAAATTATAACAGGCTGGCGTGAGCCGTCAAAATCCTGTGTTTCATCCAGCATACAAATGTTCTTGTATGAATTTAATGGGGGCCCATGGGATGGTCAGCATCGATAGCAGCGATCGCCACAGCAGATCGTTGCAAAGATGAAACATTACAGGGGAGAAAGACGGGCAATCCGGGCTTGATAGCGGCCAGATTGTAACGAATGGTCAGCTAACCATTGGCGATCGCCCGGACTATCGGCCAACCAGCGCTCAATCACATCGCCCCAACGTACCGGAACCTGGAGAAACTCCCAAGCCGCTTGACTGTTTTGTGAAAGGGATGTGTAGAGGGAGGGGGAAGTGATTAATGCTTGAGCGCAACGGGCGATCGCCTCTCCATCCCCCGCCGGAAAAATCATCGCACTTTCCCGATGTTGCAAAATCCCCTCAAACATCGGATGGTCTGAGGCAATAATCGGGGTTCGGGATAATAACGCTTGGTTAATCGTAAAGGGAAAACCTTCAGGGTAGTTGTGACGACTGGAAATCAAAACCAAATCCGCTGCGGCCATCGCATCAATGACCTCAAAATTAGGAATGAGGCCGAGAAACGTAACCGCATCACTAATCCCCAAACTTGCCGCTTGCTGTTTAAATAAATCCAGATTCCCCTTTCCGGCAATTTTAAACTGAAGATTAATCCCCGCTTGGCGCAACTTTGCCACCGCATTAATCCCATCCCCCACACCTTTTTCAGGAATCACAGAACCCACATAAAACATCGTCCAAGGCTGGGTTTCAGAACAAGGGGGAAAAGGCTTAGATTCACGATTTGACCAAGTTTGCGGCCAATCCCAAGGGATAATTTTAGCGGGGTTAACGCCAATTTTTTGTAAGCTGTAACTGGAGTTAATATTGTGATTAAATACCCATTCAATTTGAGGATGATTAAACAGTTGTGCTGTGCGCCAATTTTTTAACCGTTCCCGCCAAGTGTTTTGGTGATAGGAATTAGCCAAGGCCGCAATGGTGCGCAGATCTTTTTGATGACTGGCCCAGCGCAGAATACTCATCATCGGCGCACGCACCATTAAATGGGTGGGCTTTTGGGCAGCAACCTTTGCCACTAATTCCCGATGTTGCTTGACGGGATCGGCTAAACCCGCTTCAATGACGCGACAACCATCGGGCAAGGTTTCTTCATGGGCTATTTCTGATTTACAGGTAAACACCGTTACTTGATGATGTTTACTCATCTCAGTAAAGCGCTCTACCATAAAGCTGTGACCGTGCCAGGTGGAGGGTTTGCCCGCTTGAATCCGATACCAGGCGTTGCGATAGTCCCCCGCATATAACACCAACATGAAATGCATCGTTCAATCTCCCTAGGGCTTCTATTTTTGAGGGTGAAGGCAGCAGTTCAACCGTAGGCATAGGGTGAACCGAAATAAAATGGGCGCATCTCACTTTTGATACTGTGGAATAACGACTAAGATCGTTACTACAAGCGTTTGTCGTGAGGAATTTAGTTCTCGCGCAATGAGATGCAACCAACACAATTACCGTTCACTGAGGAGTTCTTCCATATCCTTGCGTTCCGCTGGTTCTGTTAACGGTAAACTTTGGCGGGTATCGGTGATTAACCAATCGAGGGCGGCGGCTTTGACATCGATCGCCGCGCCGTTTTTATCGACACAATAGCGACCAAAGACTAATTTATCCACCAACCGCACCCCCGGCCCGAGGCGAGAATATTCAAAAATCACGCTATTATCCACCGTAGCCCCAGCGCAAATATGGCAACTGGGGCCCACCATTGCTGGGCCGATAATCGTTGCGCCATCTTCGATATAGGTCATGCTGCCGATGTAAACTGGGCCTTGAATATCTACTTTATCCCAATTGACCCGCACATTTAAGCCGGTATAAACCCCCGGTTGCTCTTGACGGCCGGGAATGTCTACGTTTTTAATATCCCCCCGCAACACGCTGCGAATGGCGTGCCAATAGTCGGGGACTTTACCAATATCCACCCATTCAAAATCCATGGCGACGGCATAGAAGGGCGCTCCCATTGCCACCAACTTGGGGAAGAGGTCGCCGCCAATGTCGTAGACTTGACCGGCGGGGATGTAGTCGATCACCTCTGGTTCAAAGATATAGATGCCGGTGTTGATCATTGTGCTGAGGGCATCTTCGACGGCGGGTTTTTCCTGAAAGGCTTGGACGCGGCCAGTGTCATCGGTGACGACGACTCCATAACTGGGGACTTGTTCTTTGGGGACGGTTTTGGTGATGATCGTGGCGATCGCCCCATGGGATTTATGCCATTCCACCGCAGCGGTGAGATCCAGATCGATCAGGGCATCGCCACAGAGCACCACAAACGTATCATCAAAAAAGGGCTTAAAATCCTGAATCCGTTTCAACCCCCCCGCAGACCCCAACGCCCGGCCCACCAATTGCCCATCGACAATATTTCCCTCAAAGGAATAGCCCAACTCCACGCCAAACCGCTGGCCATCGCGGAAATATCCCTCAATTTCATTGGCCAAATGGCTGACATTGACCATCACCTGATCAAAACCATGCTTGCGCAACAATTCTAGGAGAAATTCCATGACTGGCTTTTGCAAAATGGGAATCAGCGGTTTGGGGATCGTATAGGTAATGGGGCGAACCCTTGTTCCCTTCCCGGCTGCCAGAATCATGGCTTTCATGCGTACTTATCCTCGTTAACGTCGGTTCTCAACAAGCTTGGATGACTCCACCTGATTTTATCCCATCTTCCGAGACTGGCTTAGTGAATCAGGGGTTTTATCGAGAGGTCTTCGTAGAAGTGAGATTGAAATAGTTCTACCTTGGATTGGGAGGCTAAGAACAACAAGGCCCAAAACACCCCCACCCGCTCATGGGTGTTGGCCAGTTGGTGCTGAGATTCCGCCCACCATTGCACCAATTGATCGAGGGGGATGGTTTCCGTGGGGGCTTGATCGGCAAGGGCGGCCAGTTTTTGCTGATATTGAGGCAAGACCTCCCGCACAAAGATTTCCAGTTGGCTGGCCATTTCGGTGAGGTTTTCATCGTGGGCGAGGGCGGTGATGTGTTGGCGGGCTTCTTTGTGGCTGTAGCCTTTGGTTGGGGGGCGGGGGCGGGGGGGTTTGGTTTCCAGTACCTGCGCCATTTGTTGAATTTGGGTGATCAGTTCGTCGAGGGTGACGCGACGGCGGCGCAGGGGCGGGGCGGCGGGGCGGCGGCGGATGTGTTTTTCCATACGGGTGGGGAGTTGCCGCTCCGGGAGATCATTGAGGTCTTCGGGAATGTCTTCCGGTTCGGGTTCTAGGGGGATTTCGAGACTATCGGCTTTGAGGAGGACGAGCATGGAGGCCCAAAGGAAGGTTTGACCCGATCGCGGCAGATCTGCTTGTTCCTGATGGGGTTCTAAATCCCCACTGAGGGCTAATTTACTCAAATAGCGGTCAATGACATCAATCACCTGCACATCCCAGGGGTCAATTTCCCCCCGCTGGGCCAGGTCAACCAGGACGGCGATCGCCTCTTCCGCTAAATTAATACTCATCACTCAACCCCAAATCTGCCCCCATTTTCACTAATTTCTAGTCAAGGCGCAAAAAAACCTCCGCTGGGCGGAGGCATAGAGAGGAGTGGCCGATGATCAACAAACTCAAGCAAGATTGAGCTTTTTAAAGATCAAAATCAATGGGTAAACCTGTGGGGCTAGGGCGATTGGTCGGGGTGGTAGGGCGGGGGGCATTGGATCGTAAATTGAGTTGCTCACCTGTGCCGCGATCGGAAGGGGCTAGGAAAGGCCGCAGATTGATCCCCGCTAATCCCCTCGTGGGAGCCGGTTGACCAGCACCGCCACCGGGCAACTGTAAACCACCGGGTAATTGCAACCCACCCCCTAAGACATTACCTAAATCCCGGAGAATATCACCGCTCCCATTGTTATCCCGCAATGTGGGAACGCCTTGGGTTTGTTCGCCACTGTTGGCAAGGGTGAGGTTATTAAAAACGCTGTCACGGGTGGCGATCGCATCTTGCCCAGGGGGAACCGTCAACACAATCCGGCAAGCGGGATCATCTTCCGTCGTTACACAGATCACGTCGTAGCCGTTTTCCATCCCGGTGCGTAGTTCCACCAAACCATCGGGGCGGTATTCTTCCAAACGGCGGCTAATTTCCGCACAGCGACGCTCTGCCGACCAGCCCCCGCCTAATTCCCTGGGGGTTGCCCAGGCGTATTGCTGATTGGGTTGCTCCACGGGGCTATAGGCCACCGTGGGGGCCCCCGTCATCACTTGACAGCTAAACCGGGGATTTTCCACCGGCTCAACCACAACATCGCCCTCTGTGGGTTGCTCTGGGGCTTGGCTCCAACTGGGGGCAGCTTGGGCCATAACCCCTAAAAGGGTGAGGCTCAGAGTGGAGTAGAAAAGAGTCTTTAAATGCATAACAAATTTTAAGACGGGTAACGACAAGAGATTGAGTGACGGCAGAACTAACCCCAACCTGCCAAGACGTATAACTGAGCCATGAAGTTCCCAAAAGCCTAAGGGACTGAAGTCCTTTCTCTCCAAGGTTCGTCGTGAGAACTTCAATTCTCTCTCAAACGCACCCCATACACCCAGAAAAATCCCCCAATCTCTCAAAATATTGTGATTAAAATTCTTATTAAAAGTTCACACTTTTGTTCTGTTAAGACTTAGCCAAACTGAGGAAGGAGAGCGATCGCCTGTGTTAAGTTCAAGCTGGCTTGTTCAATGCAGAACTGTTGCGGTTGGGGGTCTACATCCCCCACTGGCGCAGGGGATTAACCATCATCCCCCTTGTGTACCACAGGGGCCGTGTTGAATCTTGCCTCCTCTCGTTTAGCTCAGTGGGTAGAGTGGCCGGCATGAACCGGCAGGTCGTGGGTTCAACTCCCACAGCGAGAACCAAAAGTTAGCTCACTGGTAGAGCATCAGACTGTTAATCTGACGGTTTTGGGTTCGATTCCCAAACTTTTTACCCCCGCTCCGGGTAGGAGCACCTCGTTTAGGACGAGTTTCACCCCGCTCCCTTGGCTGGAGGTTCAGCGCCAGCACTAGAGCAAGGAGCCAGTGCGATCGCCCCTCTAGGATGGCTTGAGTCTACCGCTTTGGGCCTGGGCTGGGCGGGCCAGGTGGGGATCGTTTCCCCCGGTTGCGTCTGCCTCAACAGTGCTAAACCGGAGATCCCAGCCCCCTAAGGGCGATCGCCCGCCCCAGATCTAGGAACCTCCTCCCCAGGGGAGCACCCCCAATTTCCCTATGTTTAGCCTGTTTAAAACCTTCTTTTCCTATGTTTGGCCTGCTAAAAACCTTCTACATCAAACCCCACGAACGTGCTTTTTTATTTGAGCGGAGTCATTTTCAAGGTATCCTCGGCCCCGGCCTCCATCGGCGTATGGGTTGGCATTGGAATATCCAAAGGTTTGATCTCAATGATCCCTCTCCTCAGATTGAAAATCTTGGATTTTTATTGCAGAGCGATCGCCCCACTTTAGAAAAATCATTAATCATTGTTGAAACCGCTTTTAATGAAGTTGCCTTAGTTCAAATTGGACGACATTGGCAGGTCATTACCGCCAATCAACAGGTCGTATTTTGGCGTGGCCTTGATCCCATCACGGTGCATCACTTTAACTTTGAGGTCAGTTTAGAGATTCCCGCTGAATTTGTCAGTCCATTACAACGATTGTCAAAAATTGCTGGCGTGCAATTTGTGCAAATTCCAGAGGGACGGATCGGCTTACTTTATGAATGGGGCAACTTTGTCCGCCCCCTTTTGCCGGGCAATTATGGGTTTTGGTCAATCCCTAACGGCGCAATGATCCGCACCTATGATCACACCCAACCCGATCCCCAATTTCCTGACCCCGACACCCTCCTGCAAGCCCATCTCGATTTCCTCCGCGATTACTGCACAGTGGCAGAATTGGGGGCGCAACAGGTGGCGATCGCCCGTCATCACCGCAAAGTCATTGCCATTTTGCCCCCCTGTAGCCGGAAAATTTTCTGGCGGGAAGTGAGCGTTGAAATCATCGACATTAACCATGGGAGTAAACTCTCCCCCGCCCTCAGTAAAGAACTGGTTTCAGGCTTAAGGGACGTGTTAGATCTCATCTTGCCCCATGTGCATATGATCGAAGTTCCCGCCCAACATTTAGGGCTACTTTATCTCGAAAGTGCCTTTCACAGTACCCTCGAACCCGGTTGGCATTTGTGGTGGAAATTTGGCCAGTCCTTAAAAGCAGAGGTGATAGATTTACGTTTGCAAACTCTCGAAGTTGCTGGTCAAGAAATCCTCTCTAAAGATAAAGTCCCCCTTCGCCTCAACCTCACCGCCGGTTATCGCATCACAGACCCCCTGCGGGCTAAATCTGAACTGGTGGATATTCCTGGTTTTCTCTATAAAGAATTGCAGTTTGCTCTACGAGGAGCAGTAGGGACAAAAACCCTCGATGAGTTGCTCGATGATAAGGGAGCAATTGATCAATCTGTAGCCGATTATATCCTTCAAAAAATCCCCAACTATGGCATTGAAGTGGAATCCGTGGGTGTGAAAGATATCATCCTACCCGGTGAAATTAAAACCATCTTGAGCCAAGTGGTAGAAGCGGAAAAAGCCGCCCAAGCCAACGTTATCCGCCGCCGGGAGGAAACCGCCGCCACCCGCAGTATGCTCAACACAGCGCGAGTGATGGAAAATAATCCAACGGCTTTGCGGTTGAAGGAATTGGAAATTCTCGAACGGATCGCCGACAAAATCGAGCGCATTAACGTCAATGGCAGCCTTGATAATTTGTTAACGGAGGTGATCCACCTCAGCCAAGCTCCAGCGGAGCCTTAAGGTTTCTGAGGCAGTCAAGACTGCTCGCAATCCCTTGCTACAAGCATCAGCCTGAAATCCCTACTCTTCAGATCAATAGATCATTCCCCTACTCTCGCACTGCTCCCGCCTGACAATCCCGCAACCATAATGTAATCGCCTGACCCATTATCCCCAAACTTGTTTCGCGGGGGGGCATTGGCTCTGTGTCTGGGCTGCTCTCCCCAAAGCGGGTGAAGAGATAAACCATGGCCCAACCTGTATCGGTAGGGGTGAGGAAAAGCCAATGGTAATGCTGACGGGTGAGGAGGCGATCGCCCCTAAACTGCTGCTCTAATGTCGTAAAAAACACCTGCCGAGTCTCCCCATCCTCAGCCCCCCCCAAAGGCAAGGGTTCAAAGTCTGTTTGGCCCGCCAATTGGACATAGGTGAGATAATCCGGGCCAGAGCGCGATCGCTGCATCACCCGATTCGCATAGCTGGGTAGATCGCTCAACAGTTTGGCGGTGAGCGGTTCAAAGTCTTGGGGACAGGCTTGGGCGTTGAGAGAGAAGCAGCAAGTGAGCAAGATCCCCCCCAACCCCGCTTTTAAACAATGCGCCCTCATCCCCCAACCCCCAAGGAGGGAGAAGGGGAGCCGGAAAGCCCGATCTTGCCTCCCCCCCTCCCATCTTTGGGAGAGGGGGACTGAGGGGGTGAGGGACTGAGGGGAGTAAAGAAGGCGCATTTAAAGGAGGGAGGAGAGGAGTTGATAAATGAGACGGAAAAGGGCGGTGATTAGGACTACAATGGCCGCTGCGAAAATTGCCAACAAAAGATAGCCCTTCAGTCCCGTTAAACCCAATCCCCCTAAAACTGCTCCCAAGGCTGCACTGCGATGGAACCACGGCACGAAATTCAGCAATCCCACCGTAATCCCCCCTAAAATGGCGAAATCCCACTTTTCTAAAAAGCGACGATATTGGCAATAGATTAATCCCCCCATGGCCATCCCCCAAAGGCCGATGCTGATGGGTGTGATCCCCTGGATTAAGCTGATCAAGATCATGAAAATTAAGGAACCTTCAAACCCGGTAAAGGCGGAACTGGCAAGGATTTCAGTTAAACCAAAGGGGGCGCGGGAGCCTCGGCGGGAGGGTTGGGGAATGGGGGCTGGTGGGGGGCCGGGTTGGGCGATCGCCGGCGCAGGGGGGGGCGGCGGTGCAACGGGGGCCGGGGCCGATGGGGGCGGTGCGGGAGCCGGTTGGGCAGCGGCTTGGGGTTTAGGGGTGAGGAAACGCAGCACATCCTCAGCGGATTGGAAGCGATCCTTGGGGGTGGGGCGCATCATCTTATCGAGAATAATCGCGAGGCGATCGCTCGCCTGGGGTGCAAAGCCCCGCCAATTCCAAGCATTGTTATAGGGATCAAACAGTTCTTGAGAGGGTTTCCCCGTTAACAGCACCAAACAGGTTGCCCCCAACGCATAGAGATCCGTTGAAGGGTACACCTGAGAACCTTGCATCTGTTCCGGCGGCGCAAACCCCATCGAATAGATCCCCGTCGAACGATTTTGCCCACCGCCCGCCGCTGCTGCTGTACTGGCCACCTGTTTCACCGCCCCAAAATCCAGTAAAAACAGCCGCCCCTGTTTGTTACGCATGATATTTGAGGGCTTAATATCCCGATGGATCACATCCCGACTATGGATAAACGCCAACACCCCCAAAATTTCCCGCAACACCTCCACCACTTCCCCCTCACTAAAGGGGCCCCGGGCCGCTAACTCCTGCTCTAGATCCTGACCATCAATAAATTCCTGCACCAAATAGAAAAACTGTTCATCCTGATTCCCTTGGCGGTTCGGTGTCACGAGGGGGAAAAAGGCAAAGGAATCGGGGATCTGTCGATGTTCCCGCCCCAAATCTTCCAAAACCGCCGCTTCGCGCTCAAAAAGGCCTTGGGCGATCGCCAACTGTTGGGGGGAAAGATTCCCCGCTGGTTGAAACTGCTTCACCACACATTGTCGTAGCGAGGTGGTATAGCGATCGCGGGCTAAAAACGCCGTCCCAAAGCCCCCCTGACCCAAGAGCTTCACCGGCAAATAGCGCCCCCCTAAAATCAGCGGCATCCCGCATTGAGTACAAAATTTTTGCTGAGTCGTTTTGAGCGTATTGGGATCATCAAGATCAGGAAAATGATTCCGTGAGCCACAACTAGGACGAGTACAAAGGATTTCCATGCGTCGGGAAAAATGGGGTATGAAGCGAATCCCGACCACCGGGAAACTTCTTCTCTAGCCTAGCGACCCAAGGGGGAATCTTCAATATCGTTGATGGAAGGAAAGAGGATAGAGGATAGAGAAGAGAGCGAAGTTGCAATCCTCACTCCTCCTTTTGATGGGCGTGGGGGCGAAAAATTTTTGTGCCTCCGGCAGGCTTACGCCAACGCCCCTATATCAACTTCCCACTTCCCACTTCCCACTTCCCACTTCCCACTTCCCACTCCTCACTCCTTCGTCTCCACCGTTAAAGAAGGCACAGCATCCAAATCCAAGCGAGGAGCCGCGTCAAAGAGGGAAAAATTAGCGTGGGTGGAAAATTCCGGCAGAATTTCCTGAACAAAGGCATCCGCTGCCTTGGAGCGATAGCGACTGGGGTTGACAATCACCGCCAACATCCGCCGTACTATCACATTGTCAATCATGGCCCGGTGCAACACCTTCATTTGCAATTCCTTCTCAATGGCGGAAATCGACACAAAGGCCGCCCCTAACCCCGACTGCACGGCATTTTTAATTGCCTCAATGGAGTTCAGTTCCATCTCCACCTTGAGCCGTTTGGGGTCAATCTCCGCCCGGCTTAACACCTGATCAATCACTTTGCGAATCGTCGATTGGGAATCGAGGGCGATGAAGTTGAGCTTATAGAGGTCTTCCCGCTGAATTGTTCCTACTTTAGCCAAGGGATGATCCACGGGGATAATCAGCGCCAGTTCATCATCAGCATAGGGGCGCACTCGTAACACATCCTGCAATTCCGCTGGCACTTCACCGCCGATAATGGCCAAATCTACCTGGCCATTGGCCACACTCCAGGAGGTGCGCCGGGTGGAATGGACTTGTAACTGGACGGAAACATCGGGGTAGGCTTGGCGAAACCGGCCAATCATCCGGGGGAGCAGGTAAGTGCCGGTGGTTTGGGATGCGCCGACGATCAGCGTGCCGCCTTGGAGGTTTTGGAGATCTTCGATCGCCCGACAGGTTTCTTGGCAAAGGCTGAGGATTTTTTCACCGTAGTTGAGCAATAAATGGCCGGCTTCGGTCATTTGGGCCCGGCGGCCGCCCCGGTCAAAGAGGGGGACATCCATCTGCCGTTCGAGGTTTTGCACTTGTAAACTAACGGCAGGCTGGGAAACATAGAGACTATCAGCGGCACGCTTAAAGCTCCCTTCTGTGGCGATCGCCTTGAGAATGCGCAATTGATCCAGCGTGAACGGAATTTCAGACATATTCACAGGAGCTTGAGGAAAAGCAAGGGAGCCGCGTGACCCAGGGGCATGTTTGATGTCATGCCGTTAGGGAAGTTCTGGGTCAAATCAAGGAATTTCCCTTAGTGAAAGACAGTATCACAACTGGGGATCAAGCGCTTTGCCCCTGATTCGTAATACTTAACAAAGCGTTACCTTCGGCCGCTACAATTACAGGGTTAAGAAATATTAAGTATGCCGATCAATGACGGATTTTTTTGGGTGGACAACGAGCCATACGGTGATGTTAGGCCTGCTTTTGGGGTTTGCCATTGCCCATAGTGGTTTGGCAGCTTTGCGACCTTGGGGCGAGGGAAAAATTGGGCCCCGACTGTATCGCGTCCTCTTTGCGTTGGTGAGTATCCCCTTGGCGACGGTGCTGATTATTTACTTCTTTAACCATCGCTATGATGGAGCGATGTTGTGGCATTTGCAGGGTGTGCCGGGGGTGAAGCCGACGGTGTGGATCCTCAGTGCCATTTCTTTTTTGTTCCTGTATCCCGCCACGTTTAACCTCCTGGAGATTGCGGCGATCGCCCGTCCCGAAGTCCATCTCTTTGAAACCGGCATTATCCGCATCACCCGCCATCCCCAAATGGTGGGGCAAATTATTTGGTGTGTGGCCCATACCCTCTGGCTGGGAACCACGTTCACCCTGGTAACTTCCTTGGGCTTAATTGCCCATCATCTCTTTGCCGTCTGGCATGGCGATCGCCGCCTCGCCGCCAAATATGGCGAAGCCTTCACCGCCGCCAAAGCTCGCACGGCGATCGTCCCCTTCCGCGCCCTCCTTGACGGCCGTCAAACCCTCGTTTGGAGTGAATTTTTCCGCCCCGCCTATGCCGGTGTGATCCTCTTCACCCTCCTCCTCTGGTGGGGCCACCCCTGGCTGATGACCGTCACCGCCCGCGTCCCCTGGTAGTTCCAGGATCCCCCCGGCTACGCCGACCCCCTTAACAAGGGGGTTGAATTCAGAAACATCCGGCTACGCCGACCCCCTTAAGCGGATGATCCCCCCGGCTACGCCGACCCCCTTAAGCGGATGATCCCCCCGGCTACGCCGACCCCCTTAAAAAGGGGGTTGAACTCAAAAACCCTCCTTTTTAAGAGATACAGGGGGGATCTCCCCTTAAAAACCCCCCTTTTTAAGGGGGGCAGGGGGGATCTCCCTGAAGCACTGCGATATAATTTGTAACAAAGTCTAAACTTAAACCCCCCCATGAGCGATCCCGTCACCCGTGCCTTCTTCGTTGGCCGCGCCCTTGCCACCGTTCTCGGTGAAAAAGTAGAACACAGCCTCACCAACGCCCTCAGCGACCTGGGTAAATTTGAAGCCGAACAGCGGGAAAACCTCCGCCAACTCACCACAGAAGTACTCAGCCGCGCCGATCGCGAACTGAGCCAATTTGAAACCCATGGCTCCGGCGAAACCCCCGCCACCGAAGCATCTCCCACGGATTTACAGGAAACCATCGATGACCTCCGCGCTGAAATTGCCCGGCTGCGATCGACCCTGACCCAGTACCGGGCTTAACCCCCGTTGCCTGTACTCATTTTTTATAAACCCCTTTCATAAAACCGCGTGTCTGCTCTGTCTCAAACCTCCCTCTCCTATTCCCCCAACCCCTCCACCGAGGAAATGCCCACCGCCATGGAAATCGGCAAGGCACGTTATCAGTGGAACCGTGACCACTATTCCCCCCTCCGGCGGCGCACTGATATCTGGCGATTTGTCTTCACCTTCGTGGCTGAACTGTGGTGGGATGCGAAAAAGTGGAGCTATCCCGGTGGCTATAGCGAGGAAAAACGGCGCAAACGCCGCCAAAAACAAGCCGTCTGGGTGCGGGAAAACATTCTCGAACTCGGGCCCACATTTATTAAAGTGGGGCAACTGTTTTCCACCCGTGGGGATCTGTTCCCGGTGGAATATGTGGCGGAATTGACCAAGCTTCAAGACCGGGTTCCTGCTTTTTCCTTCGATCGCGTCAAGGAAATTATTGAAAGCGATACGGGCAAATCGTTGACGGAACTGTTTGCCAGCTTCGATCCCACGCCCCTAGCCGCTGCGAGTTTGGGGCAAGTCCATCGCGCCCAACTCCACAATGGCGAGGATGTGGTGGTGAAGGTACAGCGACCGGGGTTAAAACAACTGTTCACCATTGATCTGGCCATCCTGCGGCGGATTACCCAATATTTCCAAAATCATCCCCGTTGGGGTCGGGGCCGGGATTGGTTGGGGATTTATGAGGAATGTTGCCGGATTCTTTGGGAAGAAACGGATTATTTACTCGAAGGGCAGAATGCTGATACATTCCGGCGGCATTTTCGTGATTTTGATTGGGTGCGCGTCCCCAAAGTGTATTGGCGTTACACGTCCCCTAGGGTGCTGACGCTGGAATATGTGCCGGGGATTAAGATTAGCCATTATGAGGCGTTGGAGGCCGCCGGTTTGGATCGCAAACGCCTGGCCCGTCAGGGGGCGGAGGCTTATCTAGAGCAGTTGCTCAATAATGGTTTTTTCCATGCTGATCCCCATCCGGGCAATATTGCCGTTGCTCCCGATGGGGCGATGATTTTCTATGATTTTGGGATGATGGGGCGGATTACCGCCAATGTGCGATCGGGGTTGATGGAAACGCTCTTTGGCATTGCTGAGAAAAATGGCGATCGCGTCATCAATTCTTTAATCAATCTGGGGGCATTACAACCCACAGGGGATATGGGGCCGGTGCGCCGTTCGGTGCAGTATATGCTCGATAACTTCATGGATAAGCCCTTTGAGGAGCAGTCCGTGACGGCCATTAGTGATGACCTCTATGAAATCGCCTACGATCAACCCTTTCGCTTTCCTGCGACGTTCACCTTCGTGATGCGGGCTTTTTCCACCCTCGAAGGGGTGGGCAAGGGCCTGGATCCTGAATTTAGCTTTATGGAAGTGGCTCAACCCTTTGCAATGGATCTGATGACGAATAATTCTAGTAATGGCAATAGCATCCTTGATGAGTTGGGGCGGCAGGCGGCCCAAGTGAGTAGCACTGCTCTGGGGTTGCCCCGCCGCATTGAGGATACGATTGAGAAGCTTGATCGCGGTGATATTCGCGTGCGGGTGCGATCGAGCGAATCCGATCGCATTCTCCGCCGTTTGGGCATGGTGCAGATGCTGACCAATTACTCGATTTTGTTGGTGGGTTTTTTGGTTTGCGGTACGATTTTGATTGTCAATAGCAAAGTGACGCTGGCGATCTTGGCGGCGATCGCCGCCGGAGCCATGGCCATCATCCTCCTGCGCCTGATGCGGCAAATCAATCGTTACGATCGCTTACCATAACGTGCCGCTATCCGCTAATCAGACTAAAATCACAGAGAGCCAAATATTCATTACTTAGCAGCAACACAGGAGATATGGCACGTCGTTTTAAAGGCATTACAGATACCGGCATTCTCCGCTCGGTGAATCAAGATGATTTTTACATCGATCCCGATGGCCGGTTTTGTATTGTGGCCGATGGAATGGGGGGCCATGCCGGGGGTCAAGAGGCCAGCCGCATTGCCACCACAACGATTAGAACGTATCTCGATGAAAATTGGGATGCGGAAATCGGCTCCGATGAACTCCTCCAAAAAGCCATCTGGGAAGCCAATCAAGACATTCTTGATGACCAAGATGCCCACCCGGAGCGGGCGGATATGGGTACAACGGTGGTGGTCTTGCTCTTTCGGGATGAAGAACCTTGGTGCGGTCACATTGGCGATTCCCGCTTTTATCGGCTCCGGGGCGAAATCTTAGAGCAGATCACCGAAGATCAAACTTGGGTGGCGCGGGCGATGAAAATGGGAGATCTGTCCCCAGAAGATGCCCGCAATCACCCTTGGCGACACGTGCTTTCTCAATGTTTAGGGCGACGGGATCTGCAACGCCTCGATATTCAAAAGGTGGATATTCAATCAGGCGATCGCTGTCTCCTGTGTAGTGATGGCCTCACGGAAGAAGTGGATAATGAGGAAATTTTTCAACACCTGCTCGCGGAGGCCGATGGGGAAGTGGCGATCCAAACCTTAGTAGAAGTGGCAAAAAACAATGGTGGCTCAGACAATATCACCATTGTGCTCGTCGATGAAGATTAGGGGCCATTGGGCCCGATCTTCAGAAAATTTTTGATTGCATCTCGCTTTAGCCTGCATCCCCTGCCCATTTTCTTGAGGAATGGGGAGGGGATGCAGTTTTTTCAAGGGGTTATGCAGGCTCACGGAAGGGATCAGCCGTGATTTTGATCACAGCATTGTTCCTCTATTACCCCTACTTTGTGCTCATCAGCCCTAACCTTCGGGAATAACAGGAGATGAAATCCGGCTGTATGTTGATCTGCGTAGGGGCGGAAAATTTTGCGCCACTACATCACTGAAAGGCTACACCATCTGAATGATCCTAATGCCATATTATTCCCTGATTGCATTAAAATACGACGTATCGTAGAATTAACCTTTTCATTAATCGGGCAGCATCAGGATGCATACTGAGTAAAGGGAACAACTGGTTCAGCACAACCCTGAAACAGGAGCAAGACACTGACTGTCTCAACAGTACGCTCTCCCCCCCAACTGAGTTATTTACGGGGTGCTCAACAATGCCTGTGGAGATGGTCTCGCCAAAGCTATGGCTGAAGTCCAGCGAAATAGCTTGACAGCAGGACATCCTTGAGGCAGCCGAAGCAATGGATCTTCACGCATCCGATCATTTTTGATGAACGTGGAGAGGATGTCAAAGGAGCAACATGGTCAATATTCCTTCTATTCTCGTTGTTGATGATGAACCCAATAACTTTGACGTTATTGAAACCTTCCTAACTGAACAGAATTATCAATTACATTATGCCGCTAGCGGGGCAGGGGCGATCGCCACCCTGGAAACCTTTAACCCCGACCTCATCCTCCTCGATGTGATGATGCCCGGCATCGATGGCATTGAAGTTTGTCGGCAGATTCGTGCCATGGCCCAGTGGCAGGCCGTCCCCATCATCATGGTGACAGCCCTCACCGCCAAATCCGATTTAGCCGCCTGTTTAACCGCCGGGGCCGACGATTTTATTAGCAAACCCGTCAACGCCTTAGAACTGCGGGCCCGCATTCATTCCATGTTACGAATTAAACAGCAGTATGACAATATTCAAAACCTTGCCAATGTCCAAAACAATACCATTCACCTTCTCGAAAGTAGTTTAAGTGAACTCCGGGGCAATTTAGCCTCTAGCCTCTCCCATGAGCTAAATACGCCCCTCAACGGCATGTTAGGCATGATTGGCTTAATCAAAGAAGATTTAGCCACCATGCCCATTGAAGAATTGCAGGAATTGATCGGTTATGCGGAAGAGTCAGCCCTGCGCTTAGAAAAACTGACCAAAAAGTTTTTGATCTATCTGGAATTGGAATTGATGGCCCATCGTCAAGAGCCAACCTATCCCTACAGCTTAGAAGCAGAGCAGACGGATTTTTGTGCTGACAGGATCGAAGCCTTTTTAACCACCATTGCCAGCAAAGCCAATCGTCAAGAAGATCTCATCCTGCAACTCACCGATGCAGAACTGGCCATGAGTGAACGCTATCTCATGACAATCCTTCATGAACTTATTGACAATGCCATTAAATTTTCTCAACCCGGCACAGCGATCAAAGTCCAGGGCAAGATCCAGGAGGATCGCTTTGTTTTTTTAGTTCACGACTTTGGTCGGGGCATGACGGAGGAGCAATTGCATAAAGTGGGGGCTTTCATGCAGTTTGAGCGTAAATTTTATGAGCAGCAGGGGGTAGGCTTAGGGTTGAAAATTGTCAATAAAATTATTGAAAAAGTGGGAGGAGCGTTAAAAATCACCAGTGTTTATAATCAGGAAACACAGGTGGAAGTGATCTTGCCGCTATGGGTGGAGCCTCATGAATCAAGGTAAACATTGAAAATTGTTCGATGGGATTCAAAACCCAAGCCCATTATCATCAATCATGATCAGGGTGATCTCCATCTCGATTAGCAATAATCAGATCTTGGAGGATAGTTGATTGAGTTAAAAATTCGGTTCAGTTAAGGATTTGAGGTTATGTTTTCAATTCTAGTTGTTGATGATGAGCCAAATAACTTTGATGTTATTGAAACATTTTTAGCTAATGAAAAATATCAGCTTCATTATGCTTCCAATGGCCAAGATGCTTTGCAATCTTTAGATATCTTTAAGCCGGATTTAATTGTGCTGGATGTGATGATGCCGGGGTTGGATGGCATCGAATGTTGTCGGCGGTTAAAGGCAATGGAGCGGTGGCAATCGGTGCCAATTATTGTCGTAACAGCGCTGACGACCAAAGCGGATTTAGTGGAATGTATTAGTGCTGGGGCTGATGATTTTATCAGTAAGCCGGTGAATCGGATGGAACTGACGGCAAGGGTTCGCTCTATGCTCCGCATTCGCCAGCAATATCAACAACTTGAGGAGTTTAATAACCGCTTAGAGGCGATTGTGCAGCAGCGCACGACACAACTGCGGCAGATGATTTTTCAAGATGCCCTGACGGCATTGCCCAGTCGAGCGGGATTGCTGCAAATGTTTGAGCAACGGCAGGAAATTAAGCCATTGCCCTGGGGATTGATCACGCTGGATTGTGATCAGTTTAAGTTAGTGAATGGCTCCTTTGGGCATCAGGTGGGGGATCAGTTGTTGCGGGCGATCGCCCAACGTCTCAATCGTCAACTTTCCCCAGGGCAATTACTGGGGCGCACCGGGGGGGATGAGTTTTCGATCCTAATTGAAAATGTGGATCGCGATGAGCAACTAGAGGTTTTAGTAGCGCGGATGTTAGCCTGCTTCACTGCGCCTTTTTGGGTGGAAAGCTGTGAAATTTTTATCACCGTTAGCATTGGTTTGGCGAAAACAACCCGCCTCAATCAGGATGGAGAGCAGCTTTTTCAAGATGCTGATACCGCCATGTATCAGGCCAAGTTGCGGGGCAAAAGCAGCTATCAAATTTTTGACCCGCAAATGCATGTAGCTATGTTGCAAAGATTGACCCTAGAAAATGATTTGCAACTGGCCTTTAAGCAATCGGATTTTACGGTTTACTATCAGCCGATTCTCGATTTAAGCAGTGAAAAACTGGCGGGGTTTGAGGCCTTAATTCGCTGGCGACACCCTAGCCGAGGCTTGGTCTCTCCGGCGGAATTTATCCCCTCGATGGAGATGACGGGGTTAATTGTCTCCGTGGGGCTGTGGGTGTTGCGCCAAGCCTGCGAGCAGTTGCAACAGTGGCATCGTCGCGGCTGGCCAGAATTGACAATGAGTGTCAATCTTTCGGTGCGCCAATTTGCTTCCCCCACATTGCTCGCTGATGTGGAGCAAATTTTGGCGGAGACCGGGGTGAATCCGGCTGTTTTAAAGCTGGAAATCACGGAAAGCGCGATTATGGACAATGCGGAAATGGCGATCGCCCTCACCCAGTCCCTGCGATCGCGGGGTTTACAAATAAGTATTGATGATTTTGGCACAGGCTATTCATCCCTGGGGTATTTACACCGTTTTCCCGTGGATGCCCTAAAAATTGACCGCTCCTTCATTAATGCGATTAATCCCACCAGTGGCGTGACGAACCCTCCCCATCAAGTAGTGGAAACAATTATCACCCTGGCTCAACAGTTGGGGCTAGCGGTGATTGCCGAGGGCATTGAAACTCAGGCCCAGTTAGCTTGGCTCCAGCATCTCGATTGTGAGTTTGGCCAAGGCTATCTCTTTGCAAAACCCCTGAGTGCGGCAGAAATTGAGGATCAATTCCTAAACCCTAGGCTAAAATAGTGAAGATAAGCTGTGAGATTTGAGGTGATGATCATCACGGGCAAATTTCAAGAGGAGGAATTACAGAGAACCTCAGTTCAATAATGGCTAGGATTGTCAGTAATTAAACCCAGCGTAAGCTAACAACTGAAGCCATGACTACGAGCATTAGTCGTGATAACTTTAGTCCTCGCCTTGTTTATCTTTTGGGATTCTAGACCACAATTTCTGAGGCTTGGCAGCTTGATCTTAACTCCCCGTTGTTGTTGCCTATGGATGGCGGTACTCCTGTGAATTTTCCCAATCTTGATCTTAGTTTACTGGAACTAAAAGGCGCGATTCTGCCCCATCCCCTGATGGTGACGGCAGAAACTTCTGTACGGGAGGCGATCGCCCTGATGGGGGCCGTGCATACCCAATGCCAGAGCGATCGCCAGTCCGAGAATAGTCTCTCCCTCGAAGCCCGGGCTAGTTGTGTGGTGATTGTGGTGGAGGAAGATCGGGTCTGTGGCATCCTCACGGAGCGGGATGTGGTGCGCCTCAGCGCCCAGCAATATCCCTTAGATCGTTTGGCGGTGGGGGAGGTGATGGTGCAGCCGGTGATCACCTGCTGTGAATCGGAAATTACCGATTTGTTTAGCACGATCGCCCTCCTCAAGCGTCATCAGATTCGCCATTTACCGATTGTTGATCGGGATAATCGCCTGATCGGGATCGTGACCCATGAAAGCCTCCGGCAACAGACGCGCCCCATTGATCTGTTGCGGTTGCGTTCTGTGGAGGAGGTGATGAGCGATCGCGTCCTGACGGCGGGGCCGGAGCAATCAATGCTGGAGATTGCCCGCTTGATGGCGGAGCGGCGGGTGAGTTCTGTGGTGATTACGCTACCGGGTGGCCGTGCCGATGCCCCTTTTGAGCGGGCCATCGGACTGTTAACCGAGCGAGATCTCGTCCAGTTTCAGGCCTTGGGCCTGAGCTTGACCGCCACCCCAGCGAGAACCGTCATGAGTAGCCCGGTGTTTACGATTTCTCCCCAGGAATCCCTCTGGACGGTGCAGCAAATCATGGAAAAACACCGGATTCGCCGCATGATTGTGGCGGGAGAGCAGGGGGAGTTGTTGGGGATTGTCACCCAAACCAGTATGTTAAAAGCCTTTAACCCCTTGGAACTTTACCATTTGGCGGAAGTGCTGGAGCAAAAGGTGACACGCCTAGAGGCAGAACGCATTTCCCTTTTGGAAATCCGAGCCGCCGAGCTAGAGCAGCAGGTGGCGGAACGGACAGCGGTGATGCAGGTGCAGGCGGAGCGCGATCGCCTCATGGCCCGGTTAGCGGCGCAAATTTTGGCCTCCCTGGATGTCCAGGTGATTTTAGACACCACCGTCCAGCAAGTCTGGCAAATCCTGGGGTGCGATCGCGTCAATATCTGGCGGTTGGATCCCGATGGCACCGCCTGGATCGTGGCGGAATCCACCCATTCTGAACATTCCCTGATCGGCGAGCAGATTACTGATAGTTGTGTTCAAGAAATCCAGGTCGATGTGGATCGCCAGGGGGCGGTGCGGGTTGTTCCTGATATCTACAGCACCCAAATGTCCGATGAGCATCGCGAGATGTTGATCCGGATTCACACCCGCGCCAAAATTTTAGTCCCCTTATTCTGTGAGGGAGAGCCTTGGGGCCTGTTGAATGTCACTGAAAGCCAACCCCGCAATTGGCAAACCAGCGAAATTGAACTGATGCGATCGCTCTCCATCCAGTTGGGCATTGCCCTCCAACAGGCCACCCATCACCAACAACTGCAAGCAGAAATTCGCGATCGCCACCGGGCCCAACAGGAACTCGCCCAACTCAATGCCGAACTCGAAGCCCGCTATCGCGCCCTCATGGAAGGGGCCAGCGATGCCATTCTCCTGGCCACCCCCGCCGGCCAGATCATCGAAGCCAACACCGCCGCCGAAGAACTATTCGGCTACTCCCGCCAAGCCCTCACCCAACTCCACTACGCCCAACTCTATCCCCCCGAAGAGTTGGAGCGGATGACTAAAGCCTTTGAAAAACTGATCACCAAAGAGCAGCACCGCACCCTCCTCAATGCCCACATTCTCCACGCCGATGGTCATCAAATCCCCGTCGATCTCTCCGGAACGATCATTACCGTCGGGGATACCACCGTGGTACAAGGCATCTTCCGGGATATCACCGCCCGCCAAGCAGCGGAAGCAGAATTAGCCAAACTCTCCCAACGGTTAAGCATTGCCCTCTCCTCTGGCTCCATTGGCTGTTGGGATTGGGATATTGCCCAAAATCGGATTACCTGGGATGAGCGAATGTACTGCCTCTATGGCGTTGAATATCAGGGGCAAGCCATGGTTCCCTATGACGTTTGGGCCAATGGTGTTCACCCGGAGGATCGCCCCCAAATCGAAACCCTCCTTCAGCAAACCGTGGCCAGAGAAGCCGAATACGACTGCGAATTTCGCGTCATCCATCCCGATGGTAGCCTCCACTATATTCGCGCCTATGGGATGCTCGTACAGGATGCAGCGGGGAATCCCCAAAGCATCATTGGCGTGAATTTGGATGTGACCCGTATGCACCAAGCCCAACTGGAATTAAAAGAGAGCGAAACCCGTTTTCGGCGTGTTTTTGCATCGGATGTCGTGGGGATGATGTTCACTAATTTTTCCGGTGAAGTCACCGATGCGAATGATCGCTTTTTAGAGATGTTGGGCTATAGCCGTGAAGAGATGGAATCGGGGCAATTAAACTGGGCAAACTTGACCCCCCCAGAATATCAACAACAGGATATTGAAGCCATCTATCATCTGATGACCTATCATTCCATTCAACCTTTTGAAAAGATTTATATCCATAAAGATGGGCATCCTGTGCCAGTATTGTTGGGGGTTGCCATGCTTTCCGATGAGGAGGAAACCTGTGTTTGTGTTGTGGTCGATATCAGTGATCACAAACGCTATGAAAATGCACTGCAAGAAAGTCAACTGCGTTTAGAACTGGCGTTGGAATCCTCCAATACTGGCCTCTGGGATTGGAATATGGAGAACAATGCCCTGTGGTTTAATAAACAGTGGAAAGGGATGTTGGGCTATGGCGAGCATGAACTAGCCAACCACTTCACCGAGTGGGAAAGCCGCATTCACCCCGATGACTTAGCCCATACCTACCAAGATGTGGAGCAGCATATCCAAGGGCAAACCGAAGTTTATCGCAATGAGCATCGTCTCCGCTGTAAAGATGATTCCTATCGTTGGATTTTAGCCCAGGGGCGCATTGTCGAAAGGGATGCAACGGGGAAACCCCTACGGTTTATTGGCACGCATACGGATATTAGCGATCGCAAAAACAACGAACTCGAACGGCAAAAACTGCTTCAAGAACTGGAGTCGTTTAAATTTGCCTTAGATCAATCCGCCATTGTCCTCACCACAGATATTAAAGGCGGGATTCTCTATGTCAATGAACGGTTTGAATCGATTTCTGGCTATAGCTATGAGGAAATTTTCGGAAAAAGCCCCCATATCGTCAATTCTGACCATCATCCCCAGCAATTTTTTGCCCAAATGTGGACAACGATTTTAGCCGGTCGCGTTTGGCGGGATGAAATTTGCAACCGCACCAAAAATGGCGAAATTTACTGGGTAGATTCCACAATCATTCCTTTTCTCAATGCCCAAGGTCAACCTACACGCTTCCTATCGGTACAATTTGATATTACCACCCGCAAAAAAGTAGAACTGGATCTCGCCGATAGCAATTCTCTCCTCTCCACCATTACCCATGCCCAGGCTCAATTTATTACCGCCGCCAATCGCCTCACGATTTTTGAAGGGTTATTAAATAGCCTGTTGGAATTAACCAATAGTGAGTATGGATTTATTGGCGAGGTGTTATTTCGGGGCAATGGTACTGCCTACATCGAAGAAAACTTGCTTAAAATTCGTGGCGTTCCCTATCTACAAAGCCATAGCATTACTAACATTGCTTGGGATGCGGAAACAGAGAAATTTTATCAAGATAATTATCAATCAGGGATGCAGTTCACCAACCTCAAAACCCTCTTTGGTGCGGTTATTTTGACGGGAAAACCTGTGATTGCCAATCATGCCCCCACCGATCCCCGTCGTGGAGGCATTCCCAAGGGACATCCCCCCCTGAATGCTTTTTTAGGCATTCCCTTTTTTAAAGGCAATGAATTGATCGGCATGGTGGGCATTGCCAATCGTCCAGGGGGCTATGATCCGGATTTGATCGAACAGCTTCAGCCCTTTTTAACCACCTGTAGTAATTTGATTGAAGGCTACCGTTTGGATCGAATGCGGCAACAGGCTGAAGCCCTGATTGCCCAACAACTGCGGCAACAAACGGCTTTAGAACTGATTTTGCGGCAGATTCGCCAGTCTCTCGATTTGCCGGAAATTTTGGCGATCGCCACCCAACAGGTACAGGAGCTTTTGCAGAGCGATCGCGTCATTGTCTTTCAGGTTTGCACCGATGGCCACAGTGCCATTGTCGCCGAAGCCGTCGGTGCTGACCTGCCCAGCCTCAAAACCATGAATTGGGAGGATGAAAGCTGGCCCCAAGAGGTTCTCGAACATTATTGGCAGGGGCAACCTCGGATTGTCCCCGATGTGATGGATGACCGCTGGACGGATTGCTTGCGGGAATATTCCCAAGCGGGCCAGATTCAATCGAAAATTATCGCCCCCATTCTCCAAGAATTGCACAGTAGCGAAGATCATCGCTGGGTTGCCCCCAGGACGAATAACAAACTCTGGGGGGTGCTGGTGGTTCACGCTTGCCATCAACAACGGGTCTGGCAAGAATCCGAAGCCCAACTATTACAGCAAATTGCCAATCAATTGGCGATCGCCATCCAACAATCCCACCTCTTTGAGCAATTACAACAGGAACTCAGCGAACGCCAACAAGCCCAAACCCAACTCACCCAACGTAATCAAGAACTGATCCGCGCCACCCGCCTCAAAGATGAATTTCTGGCCAATATGAGCCACGAACTGCGCACCCCTCTCAATGCCATTCTTGGCATGACTGAAGGATTACAAGAAGGGGTGTTTGGAGCCGTTAACAGTGGCCAAGTCAAAGCCTTAAACACCATTGAAAGGAGTGGTTGCCATTTGCTGGCATTGATTAACGATATTTTAGATGTGGCCAAAATTGAATCCGGGCAAGTGGAGTTAGAATGTGCGCCAACGGCCGTCGCGCCCCTGTGTCAATCTAGCATCACCTTTGTGAAACAACAGGCCCTCAAAAAGCAGATTCAATTGGTGGTCAATTTGCCTGCCCATTTGCCGGATATTGTCCTTGATGAGCGCCGCATTCGTCAGGTGTTAATTAACCTCCTCAATAATGCCGTTAAATTTACCCCCCCAGGGGGATGCATCACCTTAGCTGTCACCCTAACCCCCCCAGCACAAAATGCAACCCCTGATCTGCGCTTTGCCATCAGCGATACAGGCATTGGCATTAGTGGGGAAAATTTGAAAAAACTGTTTCAACCCTTTATTCAAATTGACAGCGCCCTCAACCGCCAATATCAAGGCACAGGCTTAGGTTTAGCCCTCACGAAACAGATTGTTGAACTCCATGGTGGCCAAGTCGGCGTAACCAGTGAAGTGGGGACAGGGAGTTGTTTCACTATTGATCTCCCCTATCAGGCTTCTGTCGTACTTTCTGCACCCATTACATCGCAAAATTCCACTGATTCCCCTGCTTTAGAAGCAAAATCTCCGGTAGGGCGTGTCCCGGTGTTGTTGTTGGCGGAAGACAATGAAGCGAATATTAGCACCATTTCCAGCTATTTAACCGCCAAGGGTTATCACATTGAAGTGGTGAAAAATGGTCAGGATGCCATTGATCAGGCCATTGTTTTAGCCCCGGATTTGATTTTGATGGATGTTCAAATGCCCGGTATGGATGGCTTGCAAGCCATTCAACAAATCCGTAAAATCACCGATCTAGCGTCAACGCCCATCATTGCTTTGACAGCTTTAGCGATGGACAGTGATCGCGATCGCTGTTTCGCGGCTGGGGCGAATCAATACTTGAGTAAGCCGGTAAAGTTAAAACAATTAGCTCTCGCCATTCAAGAGCTAATCACATCTTAAAAACAGAGGTACAAATAATTCTGTACGCAGTCTGATCCCACTGCCCAATGCTTGAATCTCCGTGATCTTTTCATTCACCCCTTATCCCCGTTTAGGTATGCAATCCAATCTTGAACCGTTTTTTGAGTTAGCCCTCAATCTGCTCTGTATTACCGATCTCCAAGGGCGATTTATCCGAGTTAATCGTGCCTGGGAAGTCATTTTGGGTTATCCGACCGCCGACCTTGAAGGGCAATCCTGTTTAGATTTTGTCCATCCTGAAGACCAAGCCGCCACCCTAGCCGCCCTTGAGCACCTGAAGGAACAGGAAAAACTGGAAGGTTTTATCAATCGCTATCGCTGTGCCGATGGTGGTTATCGTTATCTAGAGTGGTACATCCAACCCTACGGCTCTTTGATCTATGCTACAGCCCAGGATGTGACCGAACGACAGCAGATTGAGCAGGAGTTAAAAAAACGGGAAGCTCATCTCGCCACAGCCCAACGGATTGCCCATCTGGGCAGTTGGGAGTTTGATGTGGCGACCGGAGCGATTGCTTGGTCTGATGAGGTGTTTCGGCTCTTAGGCCGCGATATTGCCCTGGGAATGCCGAGTTATGAGGAACTTTTGGAAATTTATCATCCGGAGGATCAGATTGTTCATGATCAAGTGGTGGAGGCGGCGATCGCCACCGGCAAACCCTACGATTTAGAATGCCGCGTCTGTCATCCCGACGGCCCCTATACCTACATCCAAGCCAGGGGCGAACCAATTCAGGATGCCAAAGGCAACGTTATCAGTCTAGTCGGTACGGTCTTAGATATTACCGAGCGCAAAACCCACGAAGCCGACCTTTTGAAAATCAGCCAGCAATTAGCTGCCTCCAATCAAGAACTCGAAGCCTTTGCCTATTCCGTCTCCCACGATCTTCGCGCCCCCCTGCGAGCTATTGACGGCTTTAGCCAAGCCCTCCTAGAGGACTATGGCGACTTATTTGACGACATTGCCCGGGATTATTTCGAGCGTATCCGCTATAACGTCGGGCGCATGAGTAACCTCATTGATGATCTCCTCTCCCTATCACGGGTTTCCCGTTCTGACCTGAAACCCCAATGGATCAACCTCACCACCTTAGCCACCAACTTGATCCGGGATTTGCGCATTCAAGATCCCCAAAGATTGGTGGAGGTGATCATTGCGCCGGATTTGAAGGTGACGGCAGATCCCACTTTGATGGCGATCATGTTAACCAACTTACTGGACAATGCCTGGAAATTCACCAGCCATCACCCCAATGCCCGCATTGAATTGGGAATGATGCCAGGGGAAAAAACCCCCGTTTATTTTGTTCGTGATGATGGAGCAGGGTTTGATATGAAATATGCCAAAATGCTTTTTGGTGTGTTTCAACGGCTCCATAATACCGTTGATTTCTCCGGTACAGGCATCGGTTTAGCCACCGTCCAACGGATTATCCATCGCCATGGGGGGAAAATCTGGGCTGAGGGAGCCGTAGAGCAAGGTGCAACGTTTTACTTTACGATTCCCTAATAGCAAAGTTTTCCTTGCCTAAGCACCATTAAACATTCCCCCCATGGTTTCTCCCCGCCCGATTATTCTTGTCGAAGATAACCCCGACGATGAACGATTAACATTGCGATCGCTCCGTCGCAGCAAAGTCACCAACCCCATTTTAATTGCCCGCAACGGTGAAGAAGCGTTAGATTTAATTTTTAGCACTCAGCCCTTACCAACAGTGGTGCTATTAGACTTAAAACTGCCTAAGCTAAATGGCTTAGATGTTTTACGGAGACTGCGAGCCGAACCCCGGTTTAAAACCTTACCTGTCGTGGTTTTAACCTCATCCAGCGAAGAAAGAGACATTATTGAAAGCTATAATTTAGGAGCCAATAGTTATGTCCGCAAACCCGTTGATTTTGAGCAATTTGCCCAAGCTGTTTCCCAATTAGGATTGTATTGGGCCTTAATCAACGAATCCATACCCGAAGATGAACCCAGGGAATAATTATGCCGGAAGCACTACATCTGTTATTAATCGAAGACTCAGATGATGATGCCCAGTTATTACTGCGGGTCTTGCAGCGCAATGGGTTTAGGCTGACCTGGGAACGGGTACAAACCGCTGAAGCCCTTCGGAATGCCCTCTCCCAACAAGCTTGGGATGTGATTATCTCCGATTATAACCTTCCCGGTTTTGATGCCCCCAGCGCCTTAGCCATCCTCAAGGAAAGCCAACAGGATATTCCTTTTTTAGTCGTATCGGGAACCATTGGCGAAAAGTTAGCCGTTGAAATGATGAAAGCCGGAGCCACCGACTACATTATGAAAGGCAACTTAGCTCGGCTTCCGGAAGCGGTGCGTCGGGAAGTGCGGGAAGCCCAAATCCGCCATGAGCGTCGCCAGGCAGACCAAGCCCTGCGGGAGAGCCAAGAGCGTAGTCGGGCGATGTTGATGGCAATTCCTGATTTAATGTTTCGGGTGGGGGCCGACGGGGTTTATCGTGGTTTTATCACCGCTGATCGTTGCGGAGATATCGTGCCGACCAACATTGATTCCACTGGGAAATTAATGATTGATATGCTGCCGCCGGATTTAGCGGAGCGCCAACTTTACTACCTTCAGCAAGCCTTAGCCACGGGGGAATTGCAAATCTATGAGCAAACCCTTTGGATCAACAATTGCCGCCAAGATGAAGAAGTCCGGGTGGTGAAAAGTGGGGAGGATGAGGTGTTATTTATGGTGCGGGATATTACCCAACGCCAAGCAGCCCTGCGGGAACGCAAGCAAGCCGAGCGCCAACTTTATCACCTCAACCAAGAATTAGAAAACAAGGTTGCCCAACGCACCGCCGAACTTCAAAAACGGGAAGCCGAATTACAAAAGCTCTCCGAACGCCTTACCCTCGCTTTAAAATCAGCATCTATGGGGTGTTGGACGTGGCAATTAGAAGATAATACGCTGATCTGGGATGAACGGATGCGAGAATTTTACGATCTCCCCCCAGAGCATCAGATTACCTATGAGCAATGGCAGAAATATGTCCATCCGGAGGATCTACAATACTTGGTTGAGGGCCTGGGGAGCATCCTCAATAGTGGGCAAGAATACAATGCTGAATTTCGGATTATCCTACCCAATGGCACAATGCGCCACCTCAAAACCTATGGGGTATTAGTCCGGGATGAAGCCGGTCATCCTCTGGCGATGACCGGGGTGAATATAGATATTAGCGCACAGCAGGCGGCCCTGCGACAACGGGAAGATGCGGAAAAACAACTACGGGCCTCTCAACAGTTTTTACAAACGGTACTGGATACTTTTCCTCTCGCGGTTTTTTGGAAAGATTGTGCTCTTGAATATGTGGGCTGTAATTACCAATTTGCTCAGAGTTTAGGGTTAGATGATCCTCAAGATGTGGTAGGTAAAAATGACTTTGATTTATATCATGAGCGAGAAGCCCTGACTTATCGGGCCATTGATCGTCAAGTAATTGAGTCGAACTTACCGATGATTGGCATGATGGACAATACAATTTTTCCTGATCAAAAATTGCACTGGCTAGAGATCAATAAGTTGCCGCTGCGGGATTTATTTGGCAATGTTGTCGGTGTTGTTGGCACTTTCCAGGATATTACAGATCGCAAAGAGGCTGAACATGCTCTTCAAGAAAGTGAAGAAAAATTCCGGCAGTTGGCTCAGGTGGTGGATGCGGTGTTTTGGATTATTGAAGTGGATCGCACGGAACGAGTCTATGTCAGCCCCGCCTATGCCCGGATTTGGGGACGAGAATTAGATGAAATTTATATTTCTCCCGATATTTGGTTGGAGGCGATTCATCCGGAGGATCGCGAGGGTGTGATCGCTGCGCTTCCCCAACAAATCGAAGGAAAATTTGATCAGGAATACCGGATTGTGCGCCTCAATGGGGAAATTCGCTGGATTCGCGATCGCGCCTTCCCCATCCCCAATGCCCAAGGTCAGATCTATCGGGTGGCGGGGATTGCCGAAGACATCACCGATCGCAAAATCGCCCAAGCCCAACTCCAAGCCACTAACGAGGAACTGATCCGCGCCACCCGCCTCAAGGATGAGTTTCTCGCGAATATGAGCCATGAACTGCGCACCCCCCTCAATGCCATTTTAGGCATGACCGAAGGACTCCAAGAGGAAATTTTCGGCCCCTTGAATGACCCACAAATCAAAGCCTTACAAACTGTGGAGCGCAGTGCTTTTCACTTGTTGGAATTAATTAATGATATTTTAGATGTCGCTAAAATTGAATCCGGTCAAATGGAGTTAGATTGCTCCCCCACAGCCATTGCGCCCCTCTGTCAATCGAGTGTCACATTTATCAAACAGCAAGCCTTGAAAAAACGGATTCAACTTTCCGTCAATCTTCCTTTGAATTTACCTGATATCATGCTCGATGAACGGCGCATCCGTCAAGTGCTGATTAATCTACTCAATAATGCTGTGAAATTTACCCATGAAGGGGGACAGATCACGCTAGAGGTAAACTCCCTCCCTCCTGCTGAATCAGAGGAGCAAACCCACTATCTTCGGTTTTCCGTGATTGATACCGGCATTGGTATTAGCCCCAAACACATGAAAAATTTGTTTCAACCCTTTATGCAAATTGATAGCGCCCTGAATCGCCAATATCAAGGGACAGGGTTAGGGTTAGCCTTGACGAAACAAATCATTGAACTTCACGGTGGGCGGGTGAGTTTAACCAGTGAAGAAGGGGTGGGCAGTTGCTTTATGATTGATTTACCCTATCAGGAAACCCCGGTTTTTTCAAAGCAGCATACGAGCCTTAATGTCAACGGTCATCACGATTTATTTGATCATCCGATTGCGGATGGGCCTTTGCTGTTATTGGCGGAAGATAATGAAGCGAATATCAGCACGATTTGCAGTTATTTAAAAGCGAAAGGCTATCGGATTGAGGTGGCTAAAAATGGTCAGGAAGCGATTGATCGGGCAATCCGATTCGCACCAGATTTGATCTTAATGGATATTCAAATGCCGGGCATGGATGGTTTAGAAGCGATGAAACAAATTCGCCGGTTGTCGGGGTTAACCACAACGCCGATTATTGCGTTAACCGCCTTAGCGATGGAGAGCGATCGCGATCGCTGTCTTGCCGCCGGAGCGAACCAATACCTCAGCAAACCCGTCCGCCTCAAAGAACTCGCCCAAATGATCCTCAACTTACTAGGAATCTGCGAGCAAGCCCCCCATTCTCGTGGTCGGGGCTGAATGGCAAAAGCAGCTAGTTCTCGAAGTCAAGCTCTAGAGACAGACCCCTTGCGTTTAGGGATTGCAGAACTTAATCCTTTAGCTCATGTTATCTAACGATCGGGAAGCCGCCATTGCCCAAAATTCACAGTACAATCGGGAACCAAAGGAAACCCGCTCAAACCAAAATGATTCATTTTCACCGCACCTTGCCCCGCTTTTGGCGAGTTTTTGCCCAATTTTTCACCCTCTTCTCCCTCTGTGCCGCCCTGATTGTCGGCTGTAACCCCCAAACCAACCAAACCACCCCCAGCTCCACTGTTACCCCTTCTAGTACACCGAGCGATCGCATTATCTACGGAACCACCGTCCGCCCCCGTACCCTTGACCCCGCCGACAGTTATGAAATGGCCGGCATTGATATGATTTATAACCTGGGGGACACGCTCTACACCTACACCCCCGGCACCACCGACCTCGTTCCCCACCTTGCCACCGCGATGCCTGCCATCAGCGAGGATGGCCTCACCTATATCATTCCCCTGCGGGAAGGCGTAGAATTCCACGATGGCACGCCTTTTAATGCCGAAGCGATGAAATTTTCCATTGATCGCTTTATGAATAACGGTGGTAAACCGGCCTTTTTACTCAACGATATTGTCCTCGAAGCCCAAGCCACTGGGGAATACGAACTTACCATCACCCTCCAACAACCCTTTGCGGGCTTTACCGCCCTCCTCGCCTTTGCCGGGATTTGCCCCGTTTCCCCCGCTGCCTACGAAATTGGCGATGGTAGCTTTAACCCCAATCAGTTTGTGGGAACTGGCCCCTACACCCTCACCGAATTTAATAGCGATACCCTCCACCTAGAAGCTAATCCTAACTATTGGGGTGATAAACCCAAAAATAAAGGCGTAGATGTGCAAATCTACACCGATAACGCCGCTAACCTGTTCAATTCCTTCACTACCGGCGCGGTGGATCTCGCCTATCAAGCCCTCGATCCCGAACAAATCACCAATTTAATCAGCGGTGCAGAAAAGGGGGATTGGCAGATGCTCGAAGCCCCCGGTACGGCGGTTAACTATATGGTGTTGAATCAGAACCAGGCCCCCCTGGATCAATTGCCGGTGCGTCAGGCGATCGCCCATCTTGTCGATCGCGCTCTGATTACCGAGCGGGTTTTCCAAGGCCAAGCCGAACCTGTCTATAGCCTCATTCCCACCGCCCTCAGCGACTACTACGAGCCAGCCCTGCAAAATAACTACGGCGAACCCGACGGTGCAAAAGCCAAGGAAATCCTCAATGAAGCGGGATTTTCTGCCACAAACCCCGCCGTGATTCCCATTTGGTTTCCCAGTGCCTCCACACCGCGATCACTCGTTGCCCAAACCCTCCAAGCCTTAGCGGAGCAAGAACTGGAAGGGGCGCTCACCTTTGAACCTAACACCGTTGATGGTGCATCATTTTTTAAAAATATTCGCGAAGGGGTTTATCCCGCTGCCTTAGTCAATTGGTATCCGGATTTTCTCGATCCCGATAACTACCTTCACCCCTTCCTCAGTTGTAGCCAAGGCAGTGAAGTCGGCGGTTGTTCCCAGGGGGCTGCCCAAAACCAAGGCTCGTTTTACTACAGCGAAGCCATGAATGAACTGATCGAAGCCCAACGCAAGGAAACCAACCCCGAAGCCCGCCAAGGTATCATCCGTGAAATTCAACAAAAACTCGCTGATGATCTCCCCTATATCCCCCTCTGGCAAACGAAAGAATATCTCTTTGCCCGCAACGAAGTCAAAGGGTTAGCGATGAACCCCAGCCAAACTATCCCCTTCTGGCTCTTGGGTAAATAGCCCTCACAGCCCCTCTCCCCAGGTGGGTAAGGGGCTTCCGATTCTTCTCACCCGCCATCCCCCATGCAAGCCCTTAAACTTCAAGGCCTCTTCGCCCCCCGCTTTTGGCAAAACCTGCTCCCCCTCCCCGCTCAACCCGCATTACAACGGGGCCAAAAGTTGCCGGACTTTCTCCTACCCGATGCCACCCATCGCACCACCGTCAAGCTTTCTAGTTTTATCGGCCAAAGTCCGGTCTTATTAGCCTTTACGCGCATCTTCACGGAAAACCACTATTGCCCCCTCTGTTATCCCCATATTGTGGAACTGAATCAACGGTATGAAGAATTTACAGGGCAGGGGATCGGGGTGTTGATGATTGCCAGCACCGATAGCCGTCAAAGTCAGCGAGTCGTGGCGGATTTGGGGTTGAAAATGCCGCTGTTGAGTAATCCCAGTTGCGATGTATTTCGGCTCTACGGCACAGGGCAAGCCCTGGGTGCGCCACTCCCAGCCCAGTTACTTATGGATCGGGAAGGGCGACTCGCTTATCAGCACCGCTTTTCATTCCTAGAACCCAACGCCTCCGTCGATAAGTTATTGCAAATCTGCCAAGGGAAATAACGACTAACCTGTAGGGACGAAAAATTTTTCGCCCCTACCCATCAAAGAAAAACCCCCCTGAAACAGGGAGGTTTTTTACTTTTAACAGAATCCGATCATCACCAATTCCTAGAAGGAGAACGTGGTGCGGAGGGTTCCGATGATGGCATCGCTACCCGTGCCACCCAGTTGTTGGTTGGGATCTGTCAACCAGATCACACCGGGGGTGATGCTGATGTTGTCGCTGATTTGGTATTTGTAGAAGGCTTCTAAGTGCCAGGAAAAATCCTTGCGGAAGGCGGTGTTATTCGCGTTCACCCCTTCGAGACCCCGGAGCGTGGGCTGTGCGCCACCGAACAAACCGAGGACACTGCCTTCTTTACCCAAGTCGGGGAAGGCCAAACCAGCCCCAAACGTCCAAATATCTGCATCACCCCGGCTGATTAAGCGGGCTTGGGTGAGGGTGGCAAAGCCACTGAAGGAAATGGCATCACTGGGGCGAAGGGCAACGGATACACCGTAGGAGTTACTGGAAATGCCTCGGCTCTCGAAGGCTGTACCTGCCGCCCCAAAGGTTGCGGCTGCACCGATAGGATTATTGGCTAAGGCGGTTCCCACTAGCCCATTCAAAGGATCACCGGCAGCATTGGCAGCACCCGATCCGAAGATGGGGCTTTGGCCAGAGTGGTAAGCGTGGACGTAGGTGAGACCTAAACCAAAGCGATCGCTAATGTTGGCATTGATTTGACCCAACATCGCGTAGTCACTATTGACCAAGCCACGGCTGGGGGTGGAGGCTTGACCCGCCAAGTAACCCAAAG
Organism: Spirulina sp. CCNP1310; assembly: GCF_034932185.1. NCBI lineage: Bacteria > Bacillati > Cyanobacteriota > Cyanophyceae > Spirulinales > Spirulinaceae > Spirulina > Spirulina sp. CCNP1310. Next base: position 93,891 of record NZ_JAYGHW010000066.1, read on the forward strand.
TGAGGGTGCTGGGGCCAAGGATGCTTTCAATCGGGGTGAACCCTAAGCTAATCGCCGCCCCCGTACCGCCACCAATGCGGTAGATCGGGTTACGGGATGCAAAGGTGGACAATGCGCCGTTACCGCCGTCATTGTCATCAAAGTAGGGGTTCAGCGTGGGGGCAAAGTCATCCCACGCACCGCCAGTGGCAGCCACATAGGCGCGGGAATTTTGGAAGGGGAAGTAGTAAGCCAACCAATCCACTTCAACATTGTTGCCGTTGTCGGGACTGTTGAAGGTTTGTCGTCCTTCAAAACCAGTAACTTCCCCAACGGTGGGAAGCACGCCCAAGTTACCGGCGGCCAAGCGAGTCACTAAGCGGTCTTCACCGGTAAAGCTGGTGTTCAGTTCGAGGCGCACCCGGTTGCCAAACACTGCATCAGTAACACTGTTAAACGCATCAGCGGCATCTTCGTTGCTGCTGAAGTCGCTGGTGAGGGCGAAGATTGCTTCCCCGTCCAGTTTGGTGGTGGTGGAGAATTGGTGATCTTCCAGGAAGGCGACGCGGCCTTCGAGGGCATCGACGCGGGTTCCGAGGGTAGCCAATTCGGCTTCAAATTCTTGGATGAGGCGTTGGAGCGCTTCGAGATCGGAGCGGGTCACGAAATCAGCGGTGGAAGCGGCGATCAAACGCTCGATTTGTTGTAAGCAGGCGTTTAAACCAGCGGCAAATTCGTAGCGGGTCAGGGAGCGGTTACCCCGGTAGGTGCCGTTGGGATAGCCTTTTAAGCAGTCATAGCGACGGACTAAATCGTCTAAGGCTTGGAATGCCCAATCGTTGGGGGAGACATCGGAGAACTGTGCTGCACCGGGAACCCCTTGGCCGAGGCTGCCATTGCTGTCTTCTGTGCCGTAGCGGTTGATTTGATCCAATACTTCAGCATTGGGAGCCGTTTGGGCGGCTGCACCCGTTGCGGTGGCAAGGGCGATCGCCAAGCCGAGCAATGCGGGGCTAACGCGGTTCAACTTAAAAAAGTTTTTAGCCATGGTTGTTTATCCTCACACCTTCAGTCAATGTTTACGGCAGTTCAATGGACACCGTAGTCTGTCAGACTACCATACCTTAGCAGAGTTAGCAGCAGTCACATCAGCAATTTTAACCAAAATTCGGATGATTTTGCGACATTCACGCTGAAATTTACTGAAATTGAATTGATTGCTCCATTTGTGAACCTCGGGGGGCATTATAGCAATTTTGCCTTTCGGTGGCAGGATTTCTCCTCCCTTAGGGCCGTGGGGTTTTCCCCCTCAGGGCTAGAGCTTTTGCCAGGCGCTACCCCCTTGAGTCAGCCTGAGATTCAGCAACGACAGGGTAAAGATCACGAGGAACAAGGCTAAACCGATGGTGCAGGCGTAACTAATCTCTAAATTCTGAAAGGCTTGCTCATAGAGATAGTAGACCACGGTTTTCGAGCTATTGAGGGGCCCCCCTTGGGTCATGATGTAAATTTCTTCAAAAACTTTGGTAGCCGAAATGGCAGAAATAACCGCCACCAATACCCAATAAGGGCGCATTAGGGGAATGGTAATATCCCAATGTTTTTGCCAGCCGGTTGAGCCATCAAGGGCTGCGGCTTCGTAAAGATCCAGGGGAATACTTTGCAATCCCGCCAGATAAATCACCATGTAATACCCTAATCCTTTCCAAATGGTAACAACCATTACACTCCATATCGACCAATGGGGGTCAGTGAGCCAGGGAATCCCTTGGGCAAAACCGAGAAATTGCAAACATTGATTAATCAGGCCATTGGAGGCATAGAGGGCATTCCAGGCGATGCCGGCCACGACCATGGAGATCACCACTGGGGCATAAAAAGCCATGCGAAACCAGTGAATTCCCCTGAGTTTTTGATTGACTAAAATCGCTAAACCGAGGGGGAAGATCACTAAAATGGGAACGACTCCCATTAGATAGATCAGTGTATTCCCTAGGGTTTTCCAAAAGACGGGATCTTGACTGAGGCGTTGGAAGTTTTGCCAGCCAATCCAACTGGGCGGTTGGGTGAGATCATAGCCATAGCGGGTGAAACTGAGGGAAAATGCTTGGATAGCCGGTAAAAATACGGTCAAGCTGAGGATGAAAAGGGCGGGAAAGAGGAAAAGATAAGGAGTCCAACGGGGGGAACGGAAAGGTGAAGGCAGGGGCATTGTCTTGTTCAGGAAGAGGATAGAATGGTTCTGCATTGAGACGCAGTTTGATGTTAGGATACCAACAGACTCGGGGCATCAGTGCTCAGATTAAGATTGCTAAGGGGTTACGAGGGCGAGCCGCGTTAGCGCACCGAATTACCGTTTTCAGGTCGGTTGCCCCATTGTTTAGACTGTCTCCGTGCATCTTCGCCATTGGTCTAGGGTAGAGAACTGTGCCATCTTCAGATTTTGCTGCCAATTTACCAGACCCTACTCCCCGGTTTCAGCCCGGCGGACTGTCTACGGGTGAGCTGTTTGCCTGTGGTGTGGGCGGATTAGATCATGCCCTCTGTTTACTCCGGGCGATGCCTGTGCCGATGGTGGTGGCGCGGATGGCTGATTGTCAGGTGGGCTATGCCAATGAACATTTTGAACAGATGTTTGGCATTGAGCCGGGCCAAGCACGGCGTATTGATGACTATTTTGATCCGGTGGCTTGGCAGGTGATTCAACAGGCTTTGTTGCAATACCGTTTTTTGCCTAACTATGAACTGCATCTGCGACGACAGGACGGCCAAAGGATTTGCGGGGTGGTGTCGTTGCAAATGTTTGAGCAGGGGGGAGAGGGCTGGGTGTTGGGGGTGTTTTATGACACCACTTATCCCCGTGCCATTGAGCAGGCGTTACAGGATCATCAGCGGCGCTTAACGAGGCTGAACCGTGAGCCTCGACAGCCTACCCATCGCGCCGAGGAAGAAAGCCAACTGCTCCAGGAACTGAGCCAGGTGATTAGTAACGCAGACCATTGGGAGGCGGCTCTGGCGGGGGTGGTGATGCGGGTCTGTGCGACGGTGGACTGTGTGATTGGTGAGGTGTGGTGTCCTGAACCGAGGGGGGAGGTTTTGGTGCTGAGTCCGGTGTGGCATAGTCGTTTGCCCGCTGCCCAAGGGGAGCGGTTCCGGGAGGCCAGTGTGGATTTTCGCTGTGGGCCGGGGGTGGGGTTGCCGGGGCGGGTCTGGGAGACCCAACAGTCCCAATGGTTCCCCGATGTCACCCTCGATCCGACGTTTTTACGATCGCACCTTGCTCAGGAATGTGGGATTAAATCGGGGTTTGGCACGCCGATCATGGCTCAGGGAAATGTGGTGGCGGTGTTGGTGTTTTTTTCCACCCGGGCGGAAGTTCGCGATCGCCGCCTTTTGAATGTGATGGGGGCGATCGCCACCCAATTGGGGGCCATGCGCCAACGACAACAGGCCACCGAAGCCGCAGGGGCGATCGCCACTGCCCTAGAAGAAAGTCAGCGGCAACTCACCAGCCTCATCGATGCCGTCCCCGGACTCTTTTTTCGCGCCTCCAGTGAAGACGGGTGGCCCATGACCTACATGAGCGCCGGCTGTCAAGCCCTCACCGGCTACACCGTGCGGGAATTAGTCGATGCCCCCGACCATGCCTTTAATCGCGTCATCCACCCCGAAGATTTAGGCCGCGTCCTGGCCACGATGCGCACCCACCTCGAACGCCGTCAACCCTACGTTTTGGAATATCGGATCATCACCAAAACGCGGCAGGAAAAATGGGTTTGGGAAAAGGGCCATGGCGTTTACGATGCCACCGGAACCTTGCTGGCCATTGAAGGGTTTATTTCCGACATCACCGAGCACCGCCAAACAGAATTGGCTTTGCACTCTCATCTCAGCGAACTGCAAGCCCTCTTTGCGGCGATGACCGATATTATCCTGGTCTTGGATCATCAGGGAACCTACTTAAAAATTGCCCCCACCAATGCCCAACTCCTCTATCGACCGGCAGAAGAACTCCTCGGCCATGGCATTGGGGACATCTTCCCCCCGGACATTGCCCAACTGTTTCTCAGCACGATCCACAAAGTCCTCGCCACTGACGAAACCCATCACAACCTCGAATACGCCCTCGAAATGCGCGGCCAAACCTACTGGTTTTCCGCCACCATTTCCCCCACCGTTGATCGCACCGTTGTTTGGGTAGCGCGGGATGTCACCGCCACGAAGCTGGCCCATCAAGCCCTCGCAGAAGCGGAGCAAAACTACCGCAGTATTTTTGAAAATGCCCTAGAGGGAATTTTCCAAACCTCCCCCGATGGCCATTATCTCAGCGCCAACCCTTCCCTGGCCCGGATTTACGGCTATAGTTCCCCCGCTGAACTGATCACCTCCCTCACCGATATTGGCCATCAACTCTATGTTGATCCACAGCAGCGGTTAGCCTTTCAACAGTTAATGGACGACCATGGCGTGGTGGTGGGGTTTGAATCGCAAGTGTATCGCCGCGATGGCCAGGTGATTTGGATTGCGGAAAATGCGCGGGCGGTGCGGGATGAAACGGGGCAAATTCTCCGCTATGAAGGCATGGTGATGGATATTACGGATCAAAAAGAGGTGGAGGCGGAACTCCATCGCCGCGCCTTTTATGATCCCCTCACCCAATTACCGAATCGGGCGCTGTTTCGGGTGCGTTTAAATGAGGCGATCGCCCGTAGCCAAGCCAGTGATGCCGCCCATCCCTATCATTTTGCGGTGTTATTTTTAGACCTGGATCGGTTCAAAATTGTCAACGATAGTTTGGGGCATTTGGTGGGGGATCAATTACTGATCGCCATTGCCCGCCGCATTGAACAATGTCTGCGTCACCATGATATGGTGGCTCGTTTAGGGGGGGATGAATTTACCATTCTTCTCGATGGCATTGAAGACATCCATGCGGCCACCGCCATTGCTGATCGCATTGAAACCGCCCTCCATGCCCCCTTTGAGTTGGAGGGTTATCAGGTGTTTACCGGAGCCAGTATTGGCATTGTCCTGAGTCGTAATGTCCATCCCCTCCAAGGGGTGGGCATCCATCAAACCGTTGAAGAGTTGTTGCGGGATGCGGATACGGCGCTGTATCAGGCCAAGGCGAGGGGCAAAGGCCGCTACGAACTGTTTACCCCCACCATGCATCAAAACGCTGTCAGCCAGATGCAACTCGAAACAGAACTCCGCCAAGCCTTAGCCAGCCAAGCCTTTTGTCTCTATTATGAACCGATTTTAGACCTGGCCACCCGGCGGATTGTCGGCCTAGAAGCCCTCCCCTATTGGCAACATCCCCAACGGGGTTTAATCCCGGCGTTGGCATTTTTAACCACCGTTGATGAAACGGGCCAGGGGTTGGCGATCGCCCAATGGATGATCCAAGCTGCCTGCCAACAGTGCCAACAATGGGAACTCACCCAGCCCTTATTTATCCATCTCCATTGCTCCCCTCGCCAACTGCTCCATCCTGAATTTCTTGATCAAATTGATCGCGTCTGCACAGAAACCGCCGTCCCCCCTAGCCAACTGCGGTTAGAAGTGACGGAAGGCCTGTGGAGTATTGCCCCAGAGGTGTGGAATGAACGTTTATTGGCGTTGAGCGATCGCGGTTTACATCTCTGCATTCACGACTTCAGCACCAGCCACGCCACCCTCAGCCGCTTAGATCAATGCCCCATTCAAACCCTGAAACTGGCCCCCGCTCTCATTGCCGAAATTGAAGACAACCCTAAAACAGCGGAAACCGTGCGAATTTTAATCCTCCTCGCCCATCAGTTGGGGATGGCGGCGATCGCCGCCACCGTCACCACCGCCCCCCAAGTGGCCACCCTCCAGGATCTCGGCTGTGAATTCGCCCAAGGCCCCTATTTTGGGGAACCCCTCACCGCCGCCGCGATGATTGAACGGATTCGTCAGGGAGAGTTGCGGTTGGGTTGAGGGGGGAGGGGGGAGTGGGGAGTGGGGAGTGGGGAGTGGGGAGTGGGGGGTGGGAAGTGGGGAGTGGGGAGGGGGGAGTGGG
>NZ_JAYGHW010000067.1:0-68254 GCF_034932185.1 Spirulina sp. CCNP1310
AATAAGTAAAAGGAAGCCTTCGGGCAACCTATAGAGGCGTATTTGACTTCGCCTAAGAGTCCGACTTGTCGGAAGTTCTGAAATCCCTCCAGGGAATCCCCGTCTCTTTAGAGCGGGGAGTAGTCAAACCGCATTCTACGGCAACAAAAAAAGGGAGGCATTGCCTCCCATCGTCGTTAGGGTTAAGGTTGAGGGCTGAGGGTTCAGCCTGATTGGATCTGTTTAACGTTTAATGCTTTTCGCCATCTGCCGGAACATATCCATGGCACTATCACCGGCTTTACGGCGGGGTGTGGTCGGCGTTGCCACGGGGGCTTCGGCAGGGGTGGAAGCGGCTGGGGTAGCGGGAGCTTCACCATTTTTTACTTCCATGGAATTTAATTCCTTCACGATTTCAAAGCCACCGCCATTGGCTTTGCTTTTTGGAAATTTGTGCTTAACTTTGTTGGGAGTCCGCATGTAATCGATATCGCCCAAGGTTTTTGCGTCATCGGGTTCGAGGAAAAATGCGCCTTGCTTTGCCATGGTTTTGGTGAGGGAGGTTGAGGATTAATATTAAAATTCATTAAGAACTGATCAGTTAATTTACTCGAACTGCGCCCAATTGTGAAGGAATCTGATATTTTTCGTTACAAAAATTAATGTATAGGGCGATCGCCCCCCATTTCCGTGCCAAGCCGCCTATTCTGCATCATCAGCAACATTGTCCTGTTCCTCGGCGGCAATCCATTCCCCCAATGGGCGCTCCACCGCATATTTAAATTCAATGGGTAAGAGCATCACCTCAACGCCATCGGTGGCATTTTCCGGATCCGTGAAGGTTCCGTAAACCCAGCGCTCATCTAAGGTGGTATCGCCCAGAAAGAGGGTAAGGGGCTGGGTTTGGCTGTGGCGATAGATCCGAAGGGTTGCAAAGGGAGCCGCCAAGCCATATTCCGCCAGAGTTGTTTCGACGGCCTTGACGCTGCGGGTGCGGTCATAGCGACCTTCGAGCAGGAGGTTGGTGAGAAACTGCACTACAGCCCGTTCTGCTGTCACCCGCTGGGGCTGGGTCATTTGCCAGGGGGCTTGCTGATCTTCAGTTTGGCGGATCACGAGCCGATCCTGGGCGGTTTTGATCTCAAAGCGGCGCAGATCTGCCAATTCCAGATCGGCGAAAATTTGCGATCGCTCCCGTTGTTCTTGGGCTTGTCGCTGGGGGATCACTCCTTCCACCACGTACACCACACCCCCCAAAATAATAGCTGCGAGTAATAAAAACCAAGTGGTGCGCTGAAGTTGCATGGCGTTGCCGCTGTGAAACAAATAAACGAGTATTGACCCGATTCTAGGGGAGAATCACCCTGAAAAACTGTTAAACAGGTTGCTCTCCACCCAAAAAGTAGAGGAGGGCCATACGCACCGCTACGCCGCTGGTGACTTGCTGGGGAATTAAACTCAATCGGGGATCGTCCATGAGGTCGGAACTCAGTTCCACCCCACGATTCACCGGGCCGGGATGCAAAACCTTAACGGTGGGGCCACAAACCTGGAGGCGATCGCGGGTGATCCCATAGCGTTGATGGTATTCCCGCAGGCTGGGCAGGAGGTTATCACTCATCCGTTCCTTTTGGAGCCGCAGCGTCATTACAAAATCTGCCCCCTCAAGGGCGGGCCCTAGATCCCAATGGAGATGGACGGGGGCCAGTTGGGCGAATTGGGGGGGTAACAATGTGGGGGGGCCGACTAAATGGAGATCCGCTCCGGCGGCAGTGAGGCTCCACAGATTAGACCGGGCAACGCGGGAATGGAGAATATCCCCCACAATCACAATTTTTTTCCCCGCCAACAGTTCTAACCGGGGATTTTGGGGATCAATACTGGTGCAGAGGGTGAAGAGATCCAGTAAGCCCTGAGTCGGGTGTTCGTGCTGACCATCGCCCGCATTGAGGACGCGCACACCACTGCTAAGGCGATCCATTTCAGCGGCGATCGCCCCCGGTACGCCCGCCTGTTGATGGCGAATCACCAAAATATTTGCCCCCATCGCCCAATAGGTTTTGGCGGTATCGAGGATCGTTTCTCCTTTCGTGAGGGAGGAGCTACCGGGAGCAAAGTTGAGGCTATCGGCGGAAAGGCGTTTCGCGGCCAGTTCAAAACTACTGCGGGTGCGGGTGGATGCTTCAAAAAAGAGATTGGCCACCACCTGCCCCTGAAGGGCGGGGACTTTTTTCGTCCGTCCGGCCAGAACAGCTTGGAAGCTGACGGCGGTTGTGAGTACCGCATCATATTCAAGGGGGGTAAAGTCCGCCAAGGCCAGGAGATGGCGGCGGGTCCAAACCGAGGTCGCAGGCATGATCACCAACAAAAGGAGCAAGGCTACCCTACACTATTTTTTGCCCCTTCCCTTGGGAATTAATCCGGATCTCCCCTGCCTCAGACCTGAATAGATCAGCATCTACCCCGGAAAGTATGGACTTTTCGGTTGTCATTCTTGAGGTGCGCCATGTCTGCTAAAGTTCCTAGATTTTTCGCCTTGACCTTGGCCTTGTCCCTTTTCGGGTTAACCGCTTGCCAACAGCCCCCCCAATTAGAAACCCAGGCTCCCGCTCCGGTAATGCCGACAACCACAATGGCCACCCTGGAGGTTTATTTGCCCGATGCCAACTGTGAAACCCTTGTACCAACGCAGGTAGAAGCGGCGCAAACGGATATGGAGGGGGCGATCGCCATCGTTATCGATCATTTCAATACCGCCGACTATGCGATCGCCGGTTATCGCGTCGCCCTTAATCCCCAAACCCACACCGCCACCATCGATCTCCGCACTCCCCCCAACAGCCGCCCGCTGCAAACTTTATCGGCTTGTCAACAGTTCGCCCTCTTTGGCAGTCTCCGCCAAACCCTAACCCATCATGCCACTTGGCAGATCCAAACAGTGGAATTTACCCAACAGGGAGAGGCGATCGTTCTTTAAAATAGGCGATAGACTAGGCTTTAAGAATTCGGATCGCGATCCCCCCGGCTACGCCGCCCCCCTTAACCAGGGGTTAAATTCCGGAACCCCCCTTATTAAGGGGGGCAGGGGGGATCTCTCCGATAGCCATCGCTAAACACAAACAAACCATGGTAGAGGCGCGATCGCATCCACATCAGCAAAAACCCTGGGCTTGGGTAAAAACCTTGATCGGGATCGCCCTTTGCCTCCTGCTCACCAGTTGTAGCGGCGGTCAGCCCTCCATTAGCCTCGCCCCGACCCAGGAAATTATCCGCAAGGCGATCGTCCTCCAAGTGCAACAGAGTCAAACCGCCCTCAGCGCCCAACTCCAAGCCGCCATCCCTGACCTCACCATTCGCCATATCAAAGTAGACCAATTAGAAAGTCTGTACCTAGCCAAATTGCCGACCTATCACCTCCAGGGTCATTATGATTTAAGCTTGGAATTGCCCGACCAAACCTTAGATCAAAATCGCAATTCTTTTGATATTTATTTACAGCGTCAACGGGAAGGAAAAACTTGGCGTTGGCTCAAGCCAGAAATTCTTCCCTCAGAGGAAAAACAAGGCCAGCCTGAGCATTGGCTCACATACCGGGTTTATTAACGGCTGGCGCTAACCCCTTAAACCTCGCTGATTGGCTGAGGCAGAAGCACCCTCTCTTTTAGTACTCAAAATTGAGTCAATTTTCTGTAAAAAATCCAGATGTGCAGATTGTTTATCCTTCCTAATCGGTCTAAGATAAATGGCGTAAAGTTACAGTGGTTGGGCAGGTCAACGTTGACTGTCAGCCGTAATTGATACACCATTCAGGGTTTTTTTGTGCATCATGACTTATCAACCCCAGCCCCGTTCCAGTCGTGGGGCAAGGCGAAATTTCGTCTCCCCTCAGTCTGGCAAACCGCCGCGTTCCCGTCCCACGGCTGCTGAAATTCGTGCTTCCATTGCCTCAAATTCTGCTGTCGTTGTTACCCAGAGGCCCCAAAACCCGGAACCTCTGGAGCAGAAACAGCCCTCACAATGGCCTTGGCCCCTCACACTGTTGGCGATGATTGCCGGTGGTGTGGGCGTGGGGTTGTTTGTGGGTATTCTCATGATCAGTTCTGCCAAACCAGAATCAACTGCGGTGAAGCTGGAAACCCAAACTGCCCAGATGGGTTTTACCGTTGATTCCCTCAAAATGGCGGTTAACTTCCCGATTAAAGCCCCGATTGAACCGCTGCAAACGCAGATTAATGGGGCGATCGCCACCTATCCCCAAGGCCGGGTGGGGGTGTTTATCCTCGATTTAGACAAAGGCAATTATGTCAATGTCCGGGGGGAAGAATCCTTTATCGCCGCCAGTACGATTAAGCTGCCCATCCTGGCCATGTTTTACCAACAGGTGGATCAAGGGCGCGTTGATCTCGATGAATTGTTGACGATGACCGCCGAGCTAAGGGCCCCGGAAGCGGGCAATATGCAGTTTAGCCCGGTGGGAACCCAATTTTCCGCCCTGGAAACGGCGACCCGGATGATCACCATCAGTGATAATACGGGGACAAATATGATTATTGAGCGGTTGGGGGGGAAAGCCGCCATCAACAGTCAATTTCAGCGCCTTGGCTTAACCCATACCACAGTGAATAACTGGCTCCCGGATATCCCCGGCACAAACACCACCAGCCCCGTCGATCTCACCAATATCTTGATTGGGGTGGAGCAGGGTCAGTTTATTTCGATGCGATCGCGCGATCGCATTCTCCGCACCCTCACTGAGGTGAATAACCGCCAACTCCTGCCCCAAGGCTTAGGGACTGGGGCCGTCATTGCCCATAAAACCGGAACCCTGGGTAAAGTCCTCGCCGATGTGGGTCTCGTGGATACCCCCAAAGGAGCAAGGTATATCATCGCCGTTATTGTCGAGCGTCCCCAGAACGATCCCAAAGCCCAAGCCTTAATTCACCAAATTTCCCGCCTTGCCTATGATTATTTCAACCGTTAATCCTTTGGATGAAGGAGAGAGAAAAGAGAAGGGAGCAAGGTTGATGTAGGGGCGAAAAATTTGGGGGCGAAAAATTTTTCGCCCCTACATATCTACTCCCCACTCCCCGCTTCCCCAATAATTTCCCCCTTCTTCCGGATTAGGCCAAGCAATCCGATAAGATATAGGGTGCGAATTTAAGAGGTTAAGGATTTTCATGGCGCAACGCGGAGTTACCGTTTGGTTTACGGGCCTGAGTGGTGCAGGCAAAACGACGATCAGCCAGGCTGTGGCAGAACGACTACAAGCCCAAGGCTATCAACTCGAAGTCCTCGATGGGGATATTGTCCGCACCAACCTCACCAAGGGGTTAGGCTTCAGCAAAGAAGACCGGGACGAAAATATTCGTCGCATTGGCTTTGTCTCCCACCTCTTAACCCGCAATGGCGTGATTGTGATTGTCTCCGCCATTTCCCCCTACCGAGAGGCAAGGGAAACGGTGCGGGAGCGGATTGGGGATTTTGTCGAGGTGTTTGTTAATGCGCCTTTAGATGTGTGTGAATCGCGGGATGTTAAAGGGTTATACAAAAAGGCCCGGGCCGGCGAAATCAAGCAATTCACCGGCATTGATGACCCCTACGAAGCCCCCCTTAACCCGGAAATTGAATGCCGCACCGATCTCGAAGATCTCGAAGCAAGCATCCATAAGGTGATGACCAAACTCCAAGAGCTAGGCTATCTCCCCACCCACTAACGGATTCTCTACAAACGAACCGAAGAGGGCGCAAGCATTGCGCCCCTACTTTATCGATGGGCGTGGGGGCGTTGGCGTAAGCTTGCCGGAGGCACAAAGATTTTTCGCCCCGATATCAACGGATTAAGCGGATTTGCTCTCAGGCTGTGGGGGCTGTAATTCTGCCAAAATACGGAAGCGCACATGGTTAATGGCCAGATCGCCAATGGATAATTGTTCTTTGGTGACTAACACATTGTTAATGTAGAGCTTTTCAAAGGGAATACCCTTGGCCATCTCCGCATGATACCAAGCCAAGCCCATAAAGAACCGGGTGGGATAGGGGCCGCCTTCGGTGACATCATCGGGGTTGGATTCCATCGGGAGCCAACCATAGCCGGGGAGATAGAATTCCATCCACACATGGTTAAAATCTGGTTCGAGGAGGTGGCCCCGCTCCCGCGCATGGGGGGGACATTTATAGCGGCCTACAGTACGGCAGGCGATGCCATTTAAACGGGCGAGGGCGAGTAAAACCCCTAGATATTCCCCACAGGAACCTACGCCCCGCGCTAGGGCCACGTCGGGGGTGTCAATGTGGGGCTTGATGCCGTAGGAGAGGTGATCGTAGACGTAGTTGCGGATGCTGTACATTTTTCGCAACAGGTTCGTTTCCCGGCCGGCGGCATCTTGGGCAGCCCGTTGGATGATTTCTTGATCCATGGCTAGGTTGTCGTTATCGACAAGGTAGCGATCGCCAAATTCCGGCGGCAATTCCGGCACTTTTTCCCCATCTTGGGGGCCAAATTGGTATTTAATCCCCCACACCTCTAGGGTGGCCTTCCAGCCGAAAATATACCGATCCTTTGATTTAAGCTGATCAAACTTAAACACCGCAACCCTTTCCCCTTCTACCTCCCGCTCTTCAAAGGGGAGGCCGATCGCCTCAATATTGCGAATCTTTTGGCGCGGGGTCTCAGCGGGCAACGCCATGCGCCATTCCAAATCATGGACATCGACGGTATCGAGGGGGGAAAGCTCTTCCACATAGCTCATTTCCACCAGATAGCCGTTGGAGAGGGCGTATTTTTGATCGGGGTAGTAGGCGCAGTAGAGGGGGTGAATGAACGTGCGATCGCGGTATTGCAGTTCGTAGTTGGGGTTGGCGTTGGGGTTATCCCGTAGATAGGGTTCATTTTGGGCATAGGCCACAAACAGGGTATCCCCCTCAAAGGCGAGGCCCGTGGGGGATTCAAAGGGGGTGAGGACGTTAAACAGCATTTCCCCTGTGGCCCGATCCAAGCAATACACACTCTGCTCAATATCATCGGTGAGCCAGAGTTCCTCACCCCGAATGGTGATATTTTCCACACCAATGCCGGGGGCATAGAAGCGGGTAATTTCTCGGCGGGTTTCGCGGCTGAAGATGAGGATATGGCCGGTGCGCTGACAGGTGACGTAGATCGTGCCGCCAGCAACGGCAACGCCATTGAGGGGGTAGTAGAGGCTGAAAAACCGATGGGGACGGAGGTGATCAGTTTCCTCTAGGGAACAAAAATAAAGATCTTCGCCTCTGGTGAACCATAGGGTATCTTGGGCGATCGCCAACCCCGTTGCCCCCACAAAATCCTGCCAAGTGTGGGGGTTAAGGATGCGGGTGTTGTGGGTTTCCGGGTCTATGGCCGAGAGATAGCCGGTGGTGGCATCGAGGGCATAGAGCATCCCTTGATAAAAGGTAATGCCGTGGATCGCTGCCGCAGCATAGGGGTAGATGGTGCGGATCGGGGGGGCAGGTTGGGCCCAGGAGGAATCTGGAATCATGCTCAGTTGGCGTGAGGAAACGGAAACGGGCCGCTATGGGTTTAGTGGCTACAACCCCCAAACTTAGCAGAAACATCGCCCTGTCTACTGCTTAAACTGAACTTTCCGTGGACGTTAGCCTCTGGATTTAGTTACAACAGAAGTATTTCAGGGTGCAGGTGACTCAAAATTCTGAGCATTGCTTGATTAGATCATATGTTTTACTTAAACCTTTCACTGTTGAGGGATTTGGTTATGGATTTTCGACTTTCCTCCCGTCGCCTGCGGTGGGTTACATTGGTGGCAGCGGCTACCATCATGACATCGCTAACCCCTGGGATATTTACCAGCGGAGGGGCGATCGCCCAGAATTTACCCAGCCTCGACCAATGGCAATCTGCCGGGTTTAAGCCCAATGTCGATACCACGCCGAATCGCAGCGATGTGGGGGGAACCCGTGGCCCTGAGAATGCGCCCATGGAAGGGTTATCTTTAATGGCCCTTGTGCCAAAATACAATCAGTTTGGCGTGACCATTGCGGGCAATCCGCAGATTTTGGTCTATCTGCCCACGGCAAAAACCGATCGCATTGTCCGTCTGGAGTTGGAAGAAGTGACCCCCGGCCGTCTGGGGAGTGGCCCCACCCGTAAGTTTGTCTATGCTCAGGAGTGGGAAGTGGGGCAAAACGGCGGCATAATGAATTTGAGTCTGCCCCCGTCGATTCCCCACAATAACCATCCCCAAGCCCAGCGATCGCTGATGCAAACGAATCAGGATTATCGCTGGGTGGTGTTGGTTTATGACAATACCGATGCCATTACGGGGCAGGTGGAGGGCTATATTCGCCAAATTGATCCGGGGCAGGTCAATTGGCAAAATGTTGAACCGACGGCGGGGCCGATTCCCAATTATTTGGCCAGCTTGACCCCTCACCGCAAGGGAACGGTGTTGTTCCAAAATTTTGTTTGGTATGATGCGATCGCTGCCTTAGCCCAAGCCTACCAAGATGATCCCATGGCCACCGCTGCGGATTGGCAACAGGTGTTGGAGTTGGCGGGGTTCAGTCCGGCAGAAATTGCCACGGTGTTAACCCAAATGGCCCAATCGCGCCAATTCATCGAGGGGGAATTGCTCTAATCCCCTAAAACCAGAGGGGCGAAAAAGCGCGAAAATTTTCGCCCCTCCATCCCTTAAGATCAAAGTTGCAAATTTTGCTAAAACCCGGTTTCCCTCAATCTCGAAACCGGGTTTCGCTATGGATGGTTGCTCATGTCTCGTTTTCCTTGGGTTGATGTGTTGGTGGATTGTCCTGAGGCTAAAAATCAGCGTTCTCCAGATCAGGATCAACCCAATCTCCAACAGTTGTTTACCTATATCGTGCCGCCGGAGTTGGATCTTCAGGTGGGGGATGTGGTGCAGGTTCCCTTTAATACGCGGCAGTTGACAGGGATTATCGTGCAGGGTTTAACGATGGCTCCGACCCATATTGAAGCGGAGCGGTTAAAGCCGGTGGGAGATCGCATCGCCACTGGATTAATCAGCCCCCAATACTGGGAACTCCTCAATCGCGTGGCAGATTATTATCATGCTCCCCTAATGTTGGTGATCCGTACCGCTTTCCCCCCCGGCCTCTTGGGTAAATCCCAGCGGCGCATCCGTCTCATTCCTGATTGCCTCTCCCCTAAAGATCCCTGTCCTTCCGAAGCTGATCCCTCTGAAACTGAATCTCCCTGTCCCTCCGAAGTTGAAGCCCCCGATCTCCCTGAAGCCTCCCTCCCTCCCATCGCCCAATCTGTCCTTGACCTCCTCCGAAAAAGTCCTAAAGGAGACTACACCGCCAAATACATTCACCAAAAGATTACTAATGCGGCAATAGGTATCGCGTATTTAATCGCTCAGGGTTGGGTCGAAAGCTATCTGCAACCCCCCCGCTATATTCGCCCCAAGAAGGATGAAATTATTAATCTCATTCAAGCGGGCAATCTTGAGAAACTCACCCAGCGTCAACAGGAGATTATCCGTGAACTTCAATATATTGGAGGGGAAACTTGGTTAACCGATTGCCGTCAGGCCTTGCGCACCAATAAGATCACAATCAAAAAGCTCGAAGATCTGGGCTATGTCGGCATTGAAACCCGTGAGGTGTTGCGACTGGCTCAAGGAGGAGCGATCGCCCCCGATCAACCCAAAACCCTCAATCCGGGACAGGCGGCGGCCTTGGCAGCCATTCAAGCGGAACCGGGGTTTCGGGTGATCCTCCTCCATGGGGTAACGGGATCGGGGAAAACCGAAGTGTATTTGCAGGCGATCGCCCCCTGTGTAGCCGCCGGTCGTTCCGCCCTCGTCCTCGTCCCCGAAATTGGCCTCACCCCCCAACTCATGGATCGGTTTCGGGCGCGGTTTGGCGATCGCGTCTATGTCTACCACAGCCAACTCTCCGAAGGGGAACGCTACGACACCTGGCGAGTCATGCTCAACCCCCAAGCCCAAATCCTCATCGGCACACGCTCCGCCGTCTTTGCCCCCCTGCGTAACTTGGGGATGATCATCCTCGACGAAGAACACGACAGCAGCTTTAAAGAAGAAGAACGCCAACCCACCTACCACGCCCGCACCGTCGCCCAATGGCGGGCCGAACTCGAAAATTGCCCCCTGATCCTCGGTTCCGCCACCCCCGATTTAACCACATGGCAAGCAACCCAAACCGGCAAAATCGACTACTTACCCCTCCCCCACCGCATTGAGCAGCGCCCCCTCCCCCCCATCGAAATCATTGATATGCGCCGCGAACTCCAAGCTGGCAACCGCTCCATCTTTAGCCACAGCCTCGCCCAAGCCCTCCAGACCCTCAAACCCCAAAAAAAACAAGGCATCCTCTTTATCCCCCGTCGAGGCTACAGCACCTTCGTCTCCTGCCGCAGTTGTGGTGAAGTCATCCTTTGCCCCCGTTGTGACGTTTCCCTCTCCTACCACCACAGCGGCGAATTTCCCCATCTCATTTGCCACTATTGCAACCATCGCCAAGCCCAGCCCCCCCAATGTCCGGCCTGCGGTTCCCCCTTTTTAAAGAATTTTGGTAGTGGTACACAGCGGGTCATGGAGCAATTAGCCCAACAATTTCCAGAACTGCGGGCGATCCGGTTCGATAGCGATACCACCACCAGCAAAGGCGCTCACCGCAACCTTTTAAATCAGTTTGAACAGGGAGAGGCGGATCTATTGGTGGGGACGCAAATGCTCACCAAAGGGTTAGATATTGCCGAAGTAACGCTGGTGGGCATCTTGGCCGCTGATGGCCTGCTCCATCGGGCGGATTACCGGGCCAGTGAGCAGGCCTTCCAACTGCTCACCCAAGTAGCGGGGCGGGCCGGTCGCGGGGCAGAACCGGGAAGGGTGATTTTGCAAACCTATAGCCCCGATCATCCCGTCGTTCAAGCGGTACAAGCCTATGATTATCCAAGGTTTGCAGCGACAACATTAGCGGAACGCCAAAACCACGGCTACCCCCCCAACCGCCGCTTGGTATTGCTACGGCTCACGGGGTCTAATTTAGCAGTCGTGCAACGGACGGCGGAATTGATGGCGATCAAGGGGCGATCGCTCCTTCCCCCCAGTGCCATTCTGTTAGGCCCCGCCCCCGCCCCCGTCATGCGGGTGAATCGCTATTTTCATTGGCATATTTTGTTGAAGTTTCCACCCAAAACCCATCCGTTACCGGACTTTTCCCCACTGCGGGATCTCTGTCCCCGCACAGTGAATATGAGTTTCAATTTTGATCCCCTCAATCTCGGCTAAAAAACGAGAGGGGCGAAAAACCTTTCCACCATTGTGTAGGGGTGAAAATTTTTCGCCCCGTAGATCTAGGCTTGAAAAATTTGGGCTGCGGTTAACTTTAATTCAGGAAAGGCTAAGGATTCAATCACTTCATCACCGCGAAATTGCTTTTCTTCATACTCACCGTTAATCATTTGATAAACAGAAATTGTCGGGGCTTTCAGATCACCAATGAAACGCCGTCCCCCTAAGCCACCATGATCGACAATCCAATATTCAGGAATCCCCAGCAATTCATAATCCCCGGCTTTCCTTAAATAATCGTTCTGCCAATTAGTACTCACCACTTCCACCACTAAACGCACCGATTGCCCTGAACTAATCACAGATTCTTTTTGCCAACGGGTTTCATTGGCCAACTGCTCTCGATCCAGAACAATAATATCCGGTAAATAACCCGATTCATCTTCTGAAAATTTAATTAAGCAATCCCCAGGAATCGAGTAGGCTAATTTAAGCCGTCGCATTTCAAAGTGAAGTTCGCCAATAATAAACCCGACAATGTTAGAGTGCTGACCCGTTGCTAGTGGCATTTCAACAATGGCTCCGTTGTGTAATTCATATTTACAAGTGGCGTTCTCTGGATACCAATCAACGAATTGATCAAAGGAGATAGATTTTGTAATCGTTTGAGTCATGGTTTTTAGAGAGGGAGGGGTTGAGCGATGAAGACAAGCAGGACAATTGTTCTTATTATAGCAAGGGTGTGGGAGTTTGGAAAGGGAAACTGGATTTTTTCACGTTTTCCACCCCAACGGCAAAATCCAAGCGGAAAGTGAGAGACAATGCCGGTATCGGAAAAATGCCATCCCTGAATTGTGGAGCCAATCGACCATGACAACCCCGCTCAAAGCAGGGGTGATCGGAACTGGGGTCATTTCTAAAGAACATCTCAGTTTCCTCGCCACCTGTCCCCATGCCGAACTGGTGGGGGTTTGCGACCTCTCCCGTGCTGCGGCCCGCTATGCCGCCCAACGCTACGGAGCCACCGCCGCCTATACGGACTTTCGGCAAATGCTCACGGCAGCTAAACCCGATGTCGTCCATATCCTCACCCCCCCCCAAAGCCATAAATTCATCGCCACCGAATGCCTCAAAGCGGGCGCTCATGTGATCTGTGAAAAACCCATTGCTGCCAATCATCAGGATTTTGAAGAACTTTGGGCTTTGGCCCAGGAGTGCGATCGCCACCTGATCGAAGACCAAAACTACCGATTTAACACCCCCATCCTCGCCATCCAGGATTTAATCAGCCAGGGGAAATTGGGGGAAATTAAAGAAGTAGAAGTGCGGATGTCCCTGGCGTTGCGGGCCGGCGGACGTTTTGCCGATGAAAACCTCCCCAGCCCGATCCACAAAATGCCCGCTGGCGTAATCCACGACCTGATCACCCATCTCATCTACCTCGCCCTCCCCTACCTCCCCAGCTTCGACCACATCCGCGCCACCTGGAGCAACCACGGCGGCGGCGACCTCTTCAAATACGATGACCTGGATGCCTTGGTGATCGGCGGCGGCGTTCATGCTCATTTCCGGTTTAGCTGTTACACCATGCCGGAAACCTTCAGCTTTAAGGTACGGGGTACCGAAGGTTACGCCGAAACCGACCTGTTTCAACCCTATATCCGTGCGGTTTATCCCAGAGGCGGCAAACAGTTATCGCCGTTAATTAACCATTGGGTGAATGGTGTGGATTTAATGAAAGCCAGTGTCCGCAACTTTCGCAATAAAATTATGCAGCGCACCCCCTACGAGGGCCTCAAGGTTTTACTAGATCGCACCTATACCGCCCTTGTTCAGGGGACAGACCTGCCCATCTCCTACGAAGAGATGGAGCGCACCAGCCGTTTAATTGATGCCCTTGTGGCGGAGGAGAACCAAGGATGAAATTATTAATTACTGGCGCATCGGGTTTTGTGGGCAAATATGTTGTTGCCGAAGGGTTACGGCGGGGCCATGAGATTAAAGCTGTTGTCCGACCCCAAACCGATGTCACCCGCATTCCCTGGCATGATCATGATTGTTTAGAATTGGTACGCATTGATCTGCGCCAACAGGCGGAACTGACCGCAGCTTTAGCGGGTGTGGATGGGGTGATTCATTTGGCGGCGGTGAAGTCGGGGGATTTTTATGATCAGTTTGCGGGGACGGTGATGGCCACGGAAAGTTTATTAGCCGCCATGAAAACGGCGGCAGTATCCCGATTAATCGCCATTAGTACCTTTTCGGTGTATGAATATCAGCAAAAACGCGCCCATAGTTTGTTAGATGAAGATTCGCCTTTGGTGACAGCAGAACGGGTCGTGAACCGCGATGAATATTCCCAAACGAAGCTGATTCAAGAGCAACTGTATCGAGAGTTTGAAGAGGAGGGGGGCAAGGTGACGATTCTGCGGCCGGGGATGATCTACGGTCGGGAATACCTTTGGCACGCGCTGTTAGGGGCAGAATTTGGCTCGGTATTGTTGCAGATTGGCACGCGGGGAACGTTGCCCTTAAGTTATGTGGAAAATTGCGCTGAGGCAATGATCATCACGGCGGAATCGGAGGCGGCTATTGGTCAAACCCTGAATATTGTTGATGATCATCTTCCTACTCAGGGCAAATACACTCAGGAATTAAAGAAACGCCACCCCGCGCCCAAGTTGTACTATTGTCCTTGGGTGGTGATGAAATCCATTGCCGGTTTTGGTTGGTGGATTAATCAAACTTTCCTGAAGGGGGGGGCAAAAATGCCGGGAATTGTGGTTCCGGCTAAACTCCATGGTCGTTTTAAGCCCCTACGTTATACGAACCAACGGGCGAAAACGGTCTTAAATTGGCAACCCAAGTATAGTTTCACAGAATCCCTCGATCGCAGTTGTGGGGATGGGGAATTACTCAAGGTTTAAGCCCTCACCCCCGGCCCCTCTCCCACAGTTGGGAGAGGGGGGTAGTAGAAATCATTGAGGATTGCTCTATGACTGCGCGAAAAATTGCCATCGCTGTTTTGGGGGCGGGCCGGTGGGGTCGCCATTTTGTGCGTCATTTTGCCCAGCATCCGGGGGCAAATTTGGTGGCGGTGGTGGATCCCCATGGCGATCGCCTCACCACCCTTCAATCCACCCTCAACCTACCCCCCACCGTCGTTTTAGCTGAAACTTGGGAAACGCTACCGCGCCATCTCTCCCTCGATGCGGTGGTGATTGCTACGCCGGCCTCGACTCATTTTGAATTAATTAAGGGGGCGATCGCCCAAGGCTACCATGTCCTTGCCGAAAAACCCCTCACCCTCGATCCTGCGGAATGTGCCACCCTCACCCAAGCCGCCCAAAATCGGGGCGTACAGCTTTTTGTGGATCACACCTACCTGTTCCATCCTGCCGTTGCTGCGGGCCATGGGGTGATTCAATCGGGGGTCTTGGGGGATTTTCACTATGGCTACGCGACCCGCAGCCATATCGGCCCCGTCCGTACCGATGTGGATGCCCTCTGGGATTTGGCGATCCACGATATCGCCATTTTTAACCATTGGTTAGGCATGACCCCCATTGCGGCCCAAGCCTTGGGCAAAACCTGGCTTCAGCCGGGATTACCGGATCTGGTTTGGGCGACGCTGACCTATCCCCAAGGGGTGATCGTGCAAATTCATCTCTGTTGGGCAAACCCCGATAAACAGCGGCGGCTGGCGTTGGTGGGCAGTGGGGGAACGCTGATTTTTGATGAGTTACAAGGGGAACGCCCTCTCACATTACAACGGGGTTATGTAGGGGATGCTGCCGTCAACTTTCCCCCCCTGGGTTTAGCGACAGAAGCAATTCCGGTTGCTACGGGGGAATCATTAGGCGTGGTGTGCGATCGCTTCCTCACCACCATTCACACCCAAACCCCCGACCCCGCCGCCAGTGGAGCCACGGCTACAACTTTGGTGCAGATTCTCACCGCTTTGAGTGCGTCGCTGGATCGGGGGGGTATTGCAGTTCCCATCAACTAACCCATTATCAACTCGTGCCATGGCTCTGCCATGGCATGGACTTTAGGCGGCTCTGCCGCCCGCTGAATGGAGGCAGAAGCCCTCCACCGGGGCGTTACTTGGCAGAGCCAAGTAACGAGAGAGCAGCTTAATGGGCGTGGGGGCGAAAGATTTTTGTGCCTCCGGCAGGCTTACGCCAACGCCCATACTTCCCACTTCCTACTCCTCACCCTTTACTGCTCTCAACCCCTCCAAATCCAACGCCTTCAACTGCGGCCAAGGGTCGGCAATCAGGCCCAATTCCCCTAGATAGCGACGGTTGGCCCCCGGACAAAGATAGGCTAGGGGTTTATGGGCGAGGCTAGAGCATAACTTCGCCACGCTCGCCAACTGTCGCCCCCAATGGAATGTTTTCTCCTGCCGTATTGGCCCGATTTGACCCGGTGCGATGGGGAGCAAATGGCGGCCTGTGAATAAAATTCCCCCCTGCTGTTCCACATAGAGACAACTGGAGCCAGGGGAATAGCCCGGAGTCCACAGGGCGCGGATATCGGGGGTGAGGAAATATTGATCTTGAAAAGGGGTGAGTGAGCGTCCCGGAATCAGATAGGCCTCCTGCTCTTGAATGGCGATCGCACAACGGAATTGGTCTTGAATTTTGCCCAATTTTGGGCCAATGGCATCCCGATGGCTAATCCACAACGTCCCCACACCCCCCTGTTCTTGCAGCCAAGCCTGTAACTCCTCCGTCCACAGCGGACAATCAATCAAAATATTCTGGCCACCTTTTTCTACAATAAGGTAGGCAAGACTGCCCTCACGATGGCCCGGTAGGCTGAAAATTCCCGGTAGAATGGACTGAGGCAAATGGATGGGATGATTCGGCATTGGGTTCGACGAGAGTTGCATAGCAAGGGTAGAAATTAGACTGTATGGAAATCGTAGAAATACTCCTGCTCATTTTCTTGGGCATTATTAGTTACCTTATCGTGAAGCGTACCGTGGCACAGTTGACGGATACGCCGATTTGGTTGCTCTGGGCGACACTGATGGCCCCTCCGGTATTTTTGTCCCTGTGGTTGGTGATTATGGGGGATGATCAACCCCTGCCGTTGGTGGTAGCGCTGCTGCCGTTTATTGTTTGTACGATACTTTACTGGTGGTTGATCCAACGGGGGCGGAAAACTTCCGTGGAGCCGAAGGCAGCGATCGCTCTAACTGAACCCGACTCCAACCAGAAACCCACGAACCCCAACCCCCTCACCGCTGAGGAGGAAAAAAGCTTACGCAATTGCTTCCCATGGGGGATTTATTACCTCCAAGCGGTGGACTATCGCCCCCAAGCGATCCTCTGTCGGGGGCGGTTGACCACTAATCCAGAGGTGGCCTATGAGAAGGTGCGGGAAAATGTCGAATCAAAATTTGGCGATCGCTTCCTGCTCATTTTCCAAGAAGGCCAACCGAACAAGCCTTTTTTCGCCCTCGTTCCCAACCCCTGGAACAAAACCCAAACCGAACGCCATCAAGAACCCCTCCACCGTCCCCTCTGGGCCAGCGCTTTATTTCTGATTACCCTCTTCACCACAACGGTCATCGGCATTGAGTTTGCGGGCATCGCCCTAAAGCAAGTTCAAACAGAACCCATCCTCTTGCTTCAGGGGTTGAGCTATAGCTTGCCCCTCTTGCTCATTTTAGGGGTGCATGAATTTAGCCACTATGGAGCCTCCCTCTATTACCAAGTCCGGACGACGCTCCCCTATTTCATCCCGATGCCCTTCTTGCTGGGAACCTTTGGGGCCTTTATCCAAACGCGATCGCCCATGCCCCACCGTCGCGCCCTCTTTGACATTGCCTTTGCGGGGCCCATTGGCGGCTTTCTCCTCGCCCTGCCGTTGTTAATCTGGGGGCTACACCTTTCCACCCCCGTCCCCCTTGAGGAAACCTCCAGCTTATTAAACTTCAAATCCCTTGACCCCCGCTTTTCCTTCTTGATGGCGGTGCTGAGTAAAGTCACCCTAGGGTCTGAATTTGGTGCAGATATGGCGATTCAACTCCATCCCATCGCCGTTGCGGGCTATTTAGGCATCATCATCACCGCTTTAAATTTAATGCCCGTCGGCCAATTGGATGGGGGGCATATTGTCCATGCCATGTTTGGCCAACGCATGGCCATGGGCATTGGTCAGATTGCCCGGTTATTAATGTTGATTTTGGGGTTTGTGCGCTCTGAGTTTATTATTTGGGCCATTTTCCTGCTCTTTATGCCCAACATGGATGAGCCGGCCCTCAATGATGTGACGGAACTCAACCAAGGCCGAGATCTGTTAGGGTTGGCGGCCTTAACGCTGTTGGTGGTCATTTTATTGCCCCTCCCCGGTGGTGTGGCCCAATGGTTGCAGGTTTAAACGACCCCACCCCCTAGGGGATGGGGTATAGCAACGTTTGGGAGGGGGCAACCGTTGCGCCGTCCGTTGGCTTATTCCCCCGTCACCGAAACATCATCCACCCAAACGCGGGGGCAAATCCCCCCAGGGGTGAGTTCTGGGGTGGTTTCGATATAGGCGATCGCCTTGAGCAGTTCCCGGAAATCCCCGGCAATCGTTGCTGCATCGACGCTGACCTTCTCCCCTTTATTCACCAACCAACCATCAAAGGGCAGTGAAAACGAACCCTGGAGCGCACTCACCCCCGCATGGAGGGCGCTGAGGTCATCAATGAGCAGAACATTTTCCGCCGTGGCCAGATCGTATTGGGGATCGACGGTTTTACCGGGGAGGACGTGGTAAAAGTGGGGGCTGACGCTGACTTTTGCGCCGATGTTGGCGTGGCCCGTGGGTTGGGCGTTAAGGCGTTTGGCGGTTCCGGCACTGTGGATAAAGCTGGTTAACACGCCATCGGTAATCAGGGGAACGGCGCGGGTAGGTGTGCCTTCGCCATCGAAGGTTTCTGCCCCCACATTTTCGGGGTGGAGGGCATCATCAACGAGGGAAAGGAGAGGAGAGGCGATCGCCTGGCCGATGGATTCCGGGGTAGATAAACTTTGGTTATCTAAAACACTTTGGGCATTAAAGAGGTTAGAAAAGGCCCCTAAAAGGCTCAGGAATGCTTCCCCGGAAAAAACAACGCGGTATTTCCCGGAGGGAATTTTTTGATAATTGAGATGGCTGATGGTTTTGGCGCTGGCTTCTTGGATGCAGTGGGCGATCGCCAAACTTTCCAACCCCGCACTCATGCGAAAACTCCCCGCACTGCGGGGCTTTTTCCCCTCCTGTTCCGTCTTGCTATAAAGATAAACTGAAGCATAGGTGCGTTCTTCAGACCGTACCGCCCCGCTACTATTGAGATAAAACCGCTCAATTTCCTGTTGAGACAGGCCGTTATAGGGAACACTATGGATGGCAGGATGGGCCGCTAGCAGTTGCTTTTCCGCATCAACCAGGGCAGAGATCAGGTCAGTGACCGGGGCAGGTTGGGCCTTGGCAGTATTAACAGCAGGAAGGGGAGCGGTGGCTTCGGGGCTGAAGTCGGGGATATGGTCTTTGACACCAAATGTGCTAGCTTCCTGAGCCGTTTTGAGGGCCAATTCAATGCCAACGGGATCAACATTCGTAGTGCTGGTTACGCCCATCGTGCCTTGATCGTTCCAAACGCGAACGATGACGCTGGAGCGGTTGGAGGCTTTCACCTGTTTGGGTTCGCCTTGATCAACCTGGACGCTAATGCCATCGGTATTGGCACCATAAACATCATATTTATGAATCCCCAATTTTTGGGCAATTTCTTGGGTGTATTGGGCGAGTTTTTGTGTTTGTACCATGGTTTTGAAGTTAGATAAATTTAGGGAGCAAACGGGTTTAAACAGGCAAAAATTTCCTCAACACTGAGGTTTTGATCTGCCATAAACAGAGTAGGCACAATGGCCGCATTACTCCAAGTTTGTGGCTGTTGGTTTGGCTGAAAACTGATCAGGATTTTCTCGCTCGGATCGAGTAACCAGCCCAGCTTTGTCCCGTAATTGAGACAAAAGAGTAGGTTATCAATCACCCGACTGGGACTTTGGGCGGGGGATAAAATTTCAATCGCCCAATCAGGGGCGATCGCAAAATCATTGGCAATTTCTCCCGCCCCATCACGGGGCAACCGCTCCCATCCAAATACACTAATATCTGGAACAAGGGAGCGTTGGGCTTGCCCTTGCGGAGCAATATCGCCCAAAGTACAGCGCAACTCTGGAAAGGCCAAATAGGTTTGGGTGGGAATTCCCCGTTGATTGAGCCAAGCAATCAGCCACCCTTGCAAAACACTGTGTTTTCCTTTTGGCATCGGTTTGGGATAGAGATGGCCGGCAACATATTCAGTAGCAGGCTTGGTTTCCGGTTGAGCGAGGAAGTCCGAGAGGGAGAGGCTGGGGGATGCGGTGAGAGGAGTAGCCATAGTTGTTGATCCTGAGGGGTAGGTGGGCAATGCCCACCCTGCGGGGGGTTAGCGACCGCCGACGGTGATGGAATCCACCTTAATATGGGGTTGACCCACGGTGACGTAGATGCTGCCACTGACTGAACCACAGAAACCGGGCGCAAGACTCAGATCCTCAGAACACATTGAAATCTTGTGCATGATGTCCTTCGCCTCACCGATCAGGATCGCCCCCTTCAGCGGCTTCGTCACTTTCCCCTTCTCAATTAGGTAGGCCTCATCCACACCGAAATTAAACTCACCCGTCGGCCCCACACTGCCGCCCCCCATCTTCTTGCAATAAATACCGTGATCAATGGAGGCAAAAATGGCATCCAAACTGTAATCCCCCGGCGCAATGTAGGTATTGCGCATCCGGGAAGCGGCGGCGTAGTTGTAGCTTTGACGGCGGCCGCTGCCCGTGCGGGGGTGGCCCGTCCGCATTTGGCCGGCGCGATCGCTCAGGAAATTCTTCAAAATCCCATTCTCAATCAACAGCGTCCGCTGCGTCGGCATCCCCTCATCATCCATATCCAACGTCCCAAAGGCATCCTCCGATCGCCCCTCATCCCAAGCCGTCAGATTCTCATGGGCAATCTTTTCCCCCTTCTTGTCTAAGAACGGCGTAGTTTTGCGCTCAATTTGCGTCGTTTCCAACAAATGGCCACAGGCCTCATGGAAAATCACACCGCCAAAATGATTCGCCATCACAATCGGGTACGTCCCCGACTCCACATAATCGGCATAGAGCATCTGCCCTGCACTTTCGGCGATTTGGGCGGCCGCCTTTTGATAATTCCAATTGCGGAGGAAATCAGGATCACTGGTGTCCCCATCCCGCAAACCGTTCGAGGTGCGGTGTTCCCCATCGGCACAAAGCACATTGCAAGAGACCGATTGGGTGAGGCGAATATCCCGCGCAAACGTGCCATCACTGGCCGCCACCAGCACTTCCTGCCAATCCCGGAAAAATGCCGCCCGCCGTGCTTGGAGATGGCTGGTTTTTTTCTCCAGGCTGTCGGTGGTGGCCAGGAGAATATCCCCCATTTCTTGAATCGAGCTACATTCCGGCAACCACAGTTCTTTATCCTTGGCCGTCGCATAGTCCCGCAACATTTCCAGATAAATTTCCGGGACGAAGGCATTGGGGCCGGGCAGATGGAGGCCGAGGATGGACAGGGCTTTTTCGAGGGCCGTTTTTAAGCCATTGAAAGATAGATCGTTAGTGCTAACGTAACAATCCCCCTTACCTAAAAAGACGCGAATCCCCGCCCCTGTGGTGAGGCTGGGGGAAATGCTGGTGATGCGATCGTCTTCTGCCAAGCAACTGATGTAGTTGACCCGTTCTAGGAAAAATTCGACAAAATCAGCCCCCGCTGCCCGGCCTAAACCGAGGAGTGTGGAGAGGGGAGCCTCCCAAGTACCATCAAACCGGGCAGGGGTAGCGAGGTGATAGTCAAGGCTGGGGAGTTCTTTCGTGATCAAGAGAGTGCTTGGAGACATAGGAGATGAATTGACATGGGTGATCAGCAGCGTCTCGCTTAGTCTAGCAAAATCCCTGGCTTAGAACTCTGCTCAAGAAGACTGTGGAGCGACCCCTTCTAGGCTAAGATGGGTGGATATCAAATGGATATAAAGAGAATGCCTGCGGTCATTCTTCAATTTCTCCTTGCTGAGGAGATTTTTTCAATGACCCCCACCGGGCATCTGCCGAGGTGGGGGAGTGACCGGAGATAACCCGGTCGTAGCTGCGAATAGGCCACTCAGGTTAGTACGGCAACACTTCCGGTTGCTTCTCTAAATCGGATTATTTGTAAGGCCCTGGAATCTCAGGGAGTGGGGTCAGCCCAGAAACACCGTGCTAACTGGCTTAAGAGACCTGTAGTTTTGGAATTATCTTCCATTCAACTGGAAGCGCATTGACCAGTTCAGTGCTACGAGGGTTGAGCTACTTTATCGCGCCACGGGCATTTTGGTCAGTTGTCCGTAAAGATTGTCAGTCAGTGGGGTATTGAACCCCGCTGCCTGACGATTGTTTCCTCCCCCACCTGCGGTGCGAGGTGGGGGTTTCCACAAGGAGATTTTTATGAAACGATTAATCAATGGGCTATTGGTGATAGTGCTGGTGATGGGTGTGTTTTTCTGGGGTGCTCAACCGAGCCAAGCCGCAGAATCCACCTATCGCAATAATGCGGATGTGATGCTACAAACGGAGTTTGGGGCGAAAATTGACCTGAATAATACCAATGTTCGGGCATTCCGCAAGTTGCGCGGTTTCTATCCGGTGTTGGCGCAAAAAATCGTCAGCAATGCGCCTTACAAGAATGTCAAAGATGTTTTGAACATTCCAGGACTGTCGGAAACCCAAAAGGAACGCCTCCAAGCCAATTTAGATGCGTTTACGGTGTTGGATGCGGTGGATGTCTTCACGGAAGGAGACGATCGCCTCAATAACGGCATTTACGACTAGATCCCCCCTAAACACCTGGTAGGGTGGGCAATGCCCACCCTACGCTAGATCCCCCCTGCCCCCCTTAAAAAGGGGGGTTTTTTGTTGTGACCCTGTAGGGGCGTTGGTGTAAGCCTGTAGGGGCGAAAAATTTTTCGCCCCCACACGCACATTTTGCCCCCACATTAAGACCCAGGGGCGACGACGAAATTCACCAATTTACCGGGGACGACGATCACCTTTTTCACCACCTGACCCTCTAGGTAGGGTTGGATTTTGGTAGAACTGCGGGCGTAAGCCTCTAATTCTGCTTTGGTGGCATTGGTGGGAACTTGGATCAGATCCCGCTTTTTGCCCATCACCTGCACCACGAGGGGGATTTCATCCACCATCAAAGCATCAGGATCGGCAACGGGCCAAGGCTGTTGATGGATCGAGCCGGTTTGTCCCAACTCGTGCCACAGTTCTTCCGCTAAATGGGGGGCAAAGGGTGCTAAAAGGATCAGCAGGGTATGAATCCCCTCTTGATAAACGGAAGAGGTGAGATGATGGGTATCGCTGAGGGCGTTGCTCAGTTTCATTAATTCTGAAACAGCGGTATTAAATTGATAATCTCCTGCGAGGTCTTCGGAGATGGCGGCGATCGCCCCATGAATGGCCCGCCGTAACTCCTTCTCCCCCTTGCTCAATTCCCCCACTACCGAGGGAGTCACCCCTTGATAAGCCTGCACCAATCGCCACACCCGATTTAAAAACCGGAATTGCCCCTCCACATCCGCATCATCCCATTCCAGATCCTTCTCTGGAGGTGCTTTAAAGAGGATGAACATCCGGGCCGTATCTGCGCCATATTTCCCCAGCACCGCCTTGGGATCTACGCCGTTGTATTTCGACTTCGACATTTTTTCATAGAACGCCTCCAAGGGTTCCCCGGTTTCCGGGTCTTGGGGGTTGTTGCTATCCACCTGATCGGCGGGGATATATTTCCCCGTGATTGGATTTTTATAGGTGAGGGCCTGCACCATCCCCTGAGTGAGGAGGCGTTGAAAGGGTTCATTAATGGTGATCAGGTTGCGATCGCGCAACACCTTTGTAAAGAAGCGGGAATAAAGGAGGTGTAAAATCGCGTGTTCAATCCCCCCCACATACTGATCCACCGCCAGCCAATTTTGCGCCGCCTCCGGCGTGAACACCGCCTGATCATTCAACGCATCAGTATAGCGGAGGAAATACCAAGAGGAATCAATAAATGTGTCCATCGTGTCGGTTTCCCGTTTCGCCGGTTCCCCACAACTGGGGCAAGGCACATTCACCCAATCCGCCATTTTCGCCAAAGGGGAAGGGCCACGACCGGAAAACGCCACCTGTTCCGGCAACTTCACCGGCAAATCAGCATCGGGAACCGGAACCGTCCCACAACTGGGGCAATGGATCACCGGAATCGGACAGCCCCAATAGCGTTGCCGGGAAATCAGCCAATCCCGCAAGCGGTATTGAATCCGGGCCTTACCATAGCCTTGAGCCTCAGCATATTCAATAATTTTCGTTTTTCCTGTTACCGAATCCGTGCCATCAAAGGAGCCAGAATTAACCATCAGCCCCGGCTCGGTATAGGCCTGCTCAAGAACCGCAGCGGCATCCCCATCGGCGGGAATAATCACCGTTTTAATCGCTAAATTATTTTGGGTAGCAAAGGCAAAATCCCGCTGATCATGGGCGGGAACCCCCATCACTGCCCCCGTGCCATATTCATACAACACATAATCCGCAATCCAGATCGGCACTTCTTCCCCGGTAAAGGGATTAATCGCCATGCCCCCGGTGGGAATGCCCCGTTTGGGTTTATCTTCAGCGGTGCGATCCTGCTCGCTGGTTTGGGCGATTTCGGTAACGAATTGGTTCACGGCAGGGGTGCGATCGCCCCTCGTTACTTCAACCGTTAAAGGGTGTTCGGGGGCTAAAACCAAATAAGTCACGCCGTAGACCGTATCAGGGCGCGTCGTAAACACAGCAATTTTTTGATCCAGCCCGACAACGGGAAACTCTAAATAGGCCCCCACGGATTTGCCGATCCAATTTTCCTGCATCAACTTCACCCGCTCCGGCCAGCCGGTGAGCTGATCCAAATCCTGTAACAGGGCTTCGGCATAGTCGGTAATTTTTAAAAACCATTGGCGCAATAACTTACGCTCCACCTTCGCCCCCGATCGCCAGGATTTTCCCTCACTATCCACCTGCTCATTAGCCAGCACCGTCTGATCAATGGGATCCCAATTCACCGCCGCCTCTCTTTGGTAGGCCAGGCCCGCATCGAGGAATTGTAAAAACAGCCATTGCGTCCAGCGGTAGTAATCCGGGGCGCAGGTGGTGACTTCCCGATCCCAATCAATGGAGAGGCCCAATTCTTTCAACTGCTCCCGCATTTGGGCAATATTTTGCAGCGTCCAAGTAGCGGGAGGAATACCGCGATCGATGGCGGCATTTTCCGCCGGTAGCCCAAAGGCATCCCAGCCCATGGGGTGCAAAACCCGATAACCTTGCATCCGTTTTTGTCGGGCAATCACATCGGTAATCACATAGTTGCGCACATGGCCCATGTGGAGACTCCCTGAAGGATAGGGAAACATCGAAAGGGCGTAAAACTTTGGTTTTTGCCGATCCTCCCCAGTGCGGTCTAACCCCTGGTCAGCCCAAAACTGTTGCCATTTTGACTCAATCGCAGCGGCTTGATAGCGGGATTCCACGGTGTTTGCTCCTAGGGGTTAAATGGGACTGGTTTTCATTTTATGGCTTTTGGGGAGTGGGAAGTGGGGATCGGCAATTCCTCTGGTAGGGGCGTTGGCGTAAGCCTACCGGAGGCACAAAAATTTTTCGCCCCACGCCATTCGCCCATTCGCCCCCACACCCGTTCCTGGGATGTTAGGGGGTTTGGCTGTTGGTGGGGGGTTGGGGGTGAGGGTGAGGGTTTTCGGTGTGGTGGAGAAAGTTGAGAAAGAGGACAATGCCGATAATGATGAAGGTTACACCAAACACGGGGGGGTCTTTGGGTTTTTTGGGGGCGGTACTCTTTTTTTCACCACAGGCAAGGCAGACGTAGAGTTGATGGCCTTCTGCAACGATGGTGAATTTGCCACATTTGGGGCAAGCAGTGCAGTGGGGCAAACTGGGGGTATTGCTGGGGGAAGAACTCGACATGACCACGCCCACGTAAAAGGTGCTACTGTTTCTCTACGCAGAAGGGCTTGGATTTATAGGCAGATGTCAAACTTTCTTTACAAAAATTAATCCTGGGCGGTTAACAATTGGCTAAAGGCTTGGAGGGTTTCCGGGTATTTTTCCCCAGCAACCCAGACTAGATCATTATGGCCGGCCCCTTCTACCCAGAGCGATCGCTTCGGTTCGGGGGCTGCCTCATAGAGTTGTTGGCCATGGCTGAAGGCGATCGCCTCATCCGCTGTGCCATGGATGATCAGGATCGGGGCCTTCACCTGATCAATTTTGGCGATGTTACGAAATTTATCAAAGGGGAGCAGGGGGAAAGGAACGACGGTGCGAAAGGCTTGGGTGAAGGTGCTTTCGAGGATGAGGCCCCCCACAGGGTAACGGGTGGCTAACTCCACCGAGGGGCCGCCCCCGATGGATCGCCCTAATAAAATAATTTGCTCTGGTGGGATCTGCTCGACGGCGATCAAATGTTGATAGGCGGCTTCAATGTCTTCATAGGCGTTGGTTTCGGAAGGACGGCCTTCGCTCTGGCCATAGCCGCGATAATCGTAGGCAAAGACGCTAAACCCGGCGTTGTAAATAATGTCCAAAATCGGGGCAATGTCCCCCAAATCTTCGGCATTGCCGTGGGAATAGAGAATCGTATGGGTAGCCTCAGGGTTAGGGCGGTGAATGGCCCGGATGATTTGGGCGTTGGGGGTGGCGATCGCCATCATATCGGGGGTTAGTTCATAACTGACGGGTTGAGGGACGAACATCATCCGATCCGCCATGAAAAAGACATAGAGGGCGAAAAATGTGTAAATGAAGAGGAGCGATCGCCCCAACCGCGCCCAACTTAATTCGCCAATCAGTAACCGCCGCCATTTTGGATCCATCAACATCCTGCCAACCCTATACCTTCCCAGTTTAGGCGGGAGCGATGAGAGCCACCATAAAAAAGCCATCCATCTGCGCCCGCTGGGGCCAAATTTTGACCCAACCCTCCGGACTGGCAAAGGAGGAAAATTCAGGGCCAGGGGGGCTGATCTGCCAATCCGCATGATGGCTTAAAAAATCTTGAATAATGTCCTCATTTTCCGGCGGGTTGAGGGTACAGGTGGCATAGACTAACCGGCCACCGGGCTTAAGCCAGCGAGCAGTATTGGCTAATAATTCCTTTTGTAGTTGCGTGAGTTGGGCAATATTATCGGGGGTTTGTCGCCACCGAATATCAGGATGGCGGTGGAGCGTTCCCAAGCCGGAACAGGGGACATCGAGGAGGAGG
Source organism: Spirulina sp. CCNP1310 (assembly GCF_034932185.1). NCBI lineage: Bacteria > Bacillati > Cyanobacteriota > Cyanophyceae > Spirulinales > Spirulinaceae > Spirulina > Spirulina sp. CCNP1310. The sequence continues at coordinate 26,655 of NZ_JAYGHW010000067.1, forward strand.
CGATCCGCCCAGCCCACAAAATCGCCACGGGTCGCACTATCCCCTAAGTGGGTTTCAATACAGGTTAATCCTAACCGTTGGGCGTTTTGGCTGACTTTTTCGAGGCGGTGGGGAGTGCGATCGCAGGCGATTACCGTCCCCGCATCCTCCATCCGTTCCGCAATATCCGTCGTTTTCCCCCCTGGGGCCGCGCAGGCATCGATAATCGTCTCCCCCGGTTGCGGATCGAGCAACGCCCCCCCCCATTGAGCGCTCCTATCCTGCACCGTCCACCAACCCCGCCGAAAACCGGGCAGCTTGGGAATTGCCCCCACCGAACCGGGCAACCGCAGGGCGCGGGGCAAGGCGGGAACAGTTTGGGCTTTCACTCCCGATTCTGATAAAGCAGCTTGAACGGTGGCGGGGTCAGATTTGAGGGGATTCACCCGCAGATCAATCACCGGAGCCTGATTAAACCAATCACAAAGGGCGATCGCCTCCTCTTCCCCCAATTCCCCCCACCATTGCCCCACCATCCAATCGGGAAAGCTGGCGGTGATCGCCAAGCGTTGGATCGGATCATCGGGAAGCGTCAGGGGGTCTGTCCCCGCTTCCGTTTGGCGGAGATAGTTGCGCAATAGGCCATTCACCACTTTTGTTAAGCGCCCTTGGCCGTTGGTTTTCGCCAGTTCAACGCTTGTATCCACAGCAGCAGAGGGGGGGATGTGGTCGAGGTAGCGGAGTTGGTAGAGGCCCAATTGCAGGATCGTGCGCAATAGGGGCGGTTGGGCTTGGGCGGGTTTTGTGCCGAGATGGTCAATGATGGCGTTGAGGGTGCGTTGACGACGAACTACACCGTAGACGAGTTCAGTCACAAGGCCGCGATCGCTCTTCGGCAGGTCGGGGGTTTTGCCCAGGGTGCGGTCAAGGGCAATATCGGTATAGGCTCCGTGGCGATCGATTTGTTGGAGGGTGATCAGGGCAAGGTGGCGGGGATTCATGGGGGAAGCTCAGGTTCTGGACTTCCCAGATTAGCGGTTTCCCGGAACCCCTGGGAAGGCGGCCCTAGCCAACTGGGCAGTCAACTGGCAAGCGTGCTACTAATGGCCCTTAGGGTGATGAAGCCCGATTGACCGTGATCAATGTCACAATGCATATCAGATAAATTTTGTCTAGTTAATGTCATACATTTTTAATATTTATTTGCACTTCGTTGGAAAAGTTTGCATAATGGGGGGTAAGCAAGCCAAGCTAACCAGTCGCTGTCTTGTGAGCAATCTGAAGAAAAGCCAAGAGGAATCGCCATGACTTACTCCATTTCACGCCAAGCCACTCTTCCTGAATTGGCCAATGCAGTTGCGACCACCACTGAGCAAATTAAACGCCTCGGTGCCGATGACCAACTTGCTCTCCTGTGGTTTGCCTATAAGCAATTGGGTCGCTCCATGACCCCCGCCGCCCCCGGAGCCGCTCGTCTCGAATTCGCCCAAGGGCTGCTCGATGAGTTCAAAGCCATGAGCCGTGAGCAACAAATGACGGCGATGCGCAACCTTGTCAATCGTGTCAACAATCCCATCAGTCGGGCCTACGGTATCCTCAGCACCAATACTAAACTGGCCTTCTGGTTTGTTTTGAGTGAATTGATGGTGGAGGGAACGGTGATTCCTGTCCCCGATGCCTACATCATGAGTCCTGATGCCCTGCGAGCCTTTAAGGCATTGGAAAACCTGGAGTTTAACCAACAAATCACGGTCTTCCGCAATGTGGTTGCGCCGATGGGCTTTGATCCCTTTGCCTAGGTTTGTTGGGGCTGATCCCTTCTAAAGTCCACATCCTTTACTTTTTGGGGGGCAGGGCAACACCTTGCCCCCTTTGCTATTCCATTTTTGGGAGACTCCTTATGGTTTTTACCCCTAGGGCAGCGCTGACATCAGCAACGCAACCGGAGGTGATTGCTCTCTATTTCACCGCCCTCAATGCTGAAGATTACGATGCGGCGGCGGCCTGCTTTGCCCCCAGCGGTCAACTGATCCCCCCCTTTGAAACCGCGATTACGGGGCCAAGGGCGATCGCCCGCTACCTGCAAAAAGAAGCCCCCGGCATGACCTTTACCCTTGAGCAAATTCAACCCCAGGGGGAAAGCCACTATTACCTTCGGGGCAAAGCCTGCTCCCCTTGGTTTAACCTGAGCGTGGCTTGGGAAATTGATCTCAATCCCCAAGGGGCGATCGCCCAATTGCAAATCCACCTCCTCGCCAAGCCGGAAGAACTGTTAATGCTCCGCCCCCATTAAGGAGCCTCAAAGGGAAATCATAAAATGGGCGAAAAGACAACCCCTGATTCTGACAATTTGCGATCGCTGACCGATATATTAATTGATCTTTATAGATCCGGAGGCGATCGCAACCGATCCTGCATAAATTGACAAGAAAGTCAATCTCCCAAATGAGGGGTGAGGAGGGGAGGAGCATACACCTTCACTCTATCCTCTCTGCTCTATCCTCTTTCCTCCCTATGTGAGACAGATTTTCTCGTGATCATTAAGTTATGCAACGTTTCAGTAAGAGTTACGCGACTTCAGCCTATCGATAGATTTAACTGCCCCAATCCATTGCTATTATAGAAAGCAGGAAGAGCAGTTCAAAGGTCTCAGCAAGGTTATTCTTGCCCAGCACTTGTGTTGATTAAACCTGAGCGTCATAGTGATTTAATCAATCCTTTTTACCGTCAGATTTTACTGTGGATGTGGGCAGACCTTGAGTGGTTCTTCTGGGTGTTGAGGACAGAAGTCATTGGGAGGAACGTATGCGTTACTTAAACATTGCATCTATGATCACTTTAGCCACCGTTTTAGGGCTGGCAGCGCCAGGACTAGCGGAAACGGCTCAGAATCTGGAAACCTTGACGGAGACCCGTGCTTGCCCAGGTTGTGATTTATCCGGTGCGGATCTCACCGGGTTGCACTTGATCGGGGCAGATTTACGCGATGCGGATTTGACCGATGCGAATTTGACCGGCGCAAATTTAGAAGGGGCAGATTTAACCGGCGCAGATTTAACAGGTGCAAACTTGACGCTAACGATGCTCACCGATGCCGAACTGACCGATACGAATCTCTCCCATGCCACGCTCCACGCCACGATCCTTAATAGTGCTGTTCTCGAAGGCGTTAACTTCACCGCCGCCACCCTCAGCGATGTGCAATTAGCAGGAGCAACATTAACCGATATTGTCATTACCGATGCCACCATCGAAAACACACCCATTAGTGTGGGGGGAAGCTGGGATGAAATGGATCCCGATATCCTTCCGGAAATGGTGGAGTAGGTTCAATTTCCAACTTGATCGTTCCCCCCATGCAAAAGTTTGGGATGGATAGATTGGCAGTGGTTTGCATCTTTCGGATGCTGACCACTGTTTTTCTGATGTTGTACTCTAGGGGGAAGGAGAGAGAAAAGAGAAGAGAGCGATGGATTCAGCTTGCTTGTCACCCCTCAATTCTCTCTCCTCAATCCTCAATCCTCAATCCTCATTCCTATGCTTCGACCCGCTGCCCTCCTCCTGTTGCCGACCTTGCTGCTGGGTATTGCTCCCCCGGCCATCGCTGTCACGGAAATTTCCGTCGGCATTGTGCAACGGTTTGGGGATGGCCAGATCGATGGGCAGGCTAGTGTGGAGCGTCTCACCCTCAGCAGCGCGGATAATCGCCCCCTCACGCTCCAATTCAAAGATGGCCGCGGCCAGCCCACCACCGTCACCGCCGCCACTGTCACCCTTGAGATTCGCCCCCAGCCTCAAAGCAATCCGGTTTTACAGGAATGGGTGGTTTTGGGGGATCATGCCACGTTTGAAACCGCTGAAGACCACGCCAAACGCTGGGCGAGTCGGGGCATTGAGGTGGAAGTCACCCAGCCGGGCCGCTGGCAAGTTTGGGCGAAAAGGGATGTGTATGCTACACCCATGTTGCGACGCAAACTGTTAGAAAGCCTTGAGGAGGCGGGGGAAACGGGGCCTTATCTCCACAGTGAACTGTTACAAACTACGCCCATTGTTTCCTTCCAAGTGGGCAACTTTCGCTACAACCGTACTGAATTGGCGATAACGACCCCCAGTAACCGCATTCAAGTTCAAGATGCTCAAGGCACGATTCTTTATGGCGGTCGGATGCACGTCCAGCCCAATGCCTATGGGGATTTTACCTTAGTGAATGAGGTGGATATTGAAACCTATTTGCGGGGGGTGGTTCCCCATGAGATTGGCCCCCAAGCCCCCTATACGGCGGTACAGGCGCAGACGGTGATCGCCCGTACCTATGCCCTGCGGAATACGCGCCGCTTTCGGGCGGATAACTATGAACTCTGCGCGACGGTGCATTGTCAGGTTTATAAGGGGTTGACGGGGACGGTGGCAACGGCGGATCGGGCGATTCAAGCAACGGCGGGCCAGGTGCTTACCTACGATAATGAGTTAGTGGATGCCCTCTATTCTGCCCATAGTGGTGGGGTGACGGCGCAATTTGAGGACATTTGGGATGGTGCGCCCCGGCCCTATCTTCAGGCGCGGGTGGATGCGATCGCCCCCCCTTGGGATTTAGCCCAAAATCCCCTCAATACGGAACCGGCAATCCGGGCATTTTTGAATCAAAGGCAAGGGTTTAATGGGGCGAATAGTTCTGTATTCCGTTGGGAACGCAGCAGCACGTTACCCGAACTCACCGCCGACCTCAACCGCTATCTAGATCGCATTAAACACCCCTTGAATCCGGTGGGGCGGATTATTCGCATGGCGGTGACGGAGCGATCGCCCTCGGGCCGGATTCGCATTTTAGCGATTACCACCGATAAGGGCCTGATTGAACTGCGCAAAACCGAAGCCCGCAGTGCTTTAGGGCCGCCCCGTAGCACATTGTTTTATCTCGATCCGATCCTCAATGGCCAGGGAGAACTCACCGGCTACCGCTTTGTGGGGGGAGGGTTTGGCCATGCCGTGGGCTTAAGTCAATACAGTGCCTACACCCTCTCTCAACAGGGTTGGAATTATGCCCGGATTCTTCAGTTTTATTATCCGGGGACGACCCTTGAGGCGCTCACGCCGGAGATTGTGCGGTATCGGGAATAAGCTAACTCCACAGTACGCCGGTAATCATTCCCGCTAAAAGGATGAAGCCGATCGCCACGTTTTGGCTAAAGATTTGGCCATAACAGGCGCGGGGGAGGTCGGGATTGAAGAGCAGGCGGGTTTGATTGCCCCAGAGGAGGAGGGCGATCGCCCAACTCACCCAAAAACTGCCATAGAGGGAGATCACCACCGCCATCACCGCTAAACAGGCCGCCGTGCCGAGGAAGAACAGCCCCACCGCATGGGGGGCAAAGGAGCCAAAAAACAAGGCACTGGACTGGATGCCAATGCGGGCATCATCGGGGCGATCGCTCATCGCATAGACCGTATCAAAGCCCAACGTCCACAACACCACCGCTCCCCATAACAATCCTGTCCCCAGGGTTAAGCTCCCCGTCACCGCCGTCCAACTGATCAACACCGCAAACCCCCAAGCTATAGCCAGCACCAATTGCGGCACGGGAAACACCCGTTTCGCCGCCGGATAGAGCAAAATCACCGGCACAGCCGCCACCGCCAGCCAGAAACTGAGGGGTTTGAGGTAAAACGCCAAACCCGCCGCACAGGCCAGGGCGACAATCCCAACGGCGATCCCGGTTTGAATCGATAAACTCCGGGCCGCGAGGGGACGGGCTTGGGTGCGCTCCACTTGGGGGTCAATATCGCGATCCCAAAGGTCATTAGCGACACAACCGGCAGCACTGGTGGCTAAACTGCCGAGAATAATCACCCCCACCAGGGGCCAGGGGGGCAGGCCCTTCGCAGCGAGAAAGACGGCCCAAAGGGCGGGAATCATTAAAATCAGGCGACCGGCGGGTTTATCCCAGCGCAACAGACGGAGAATGGTTTGCCAACGGGGTTCAGAGGAGGATTGCAGAGTCATGGCCGCAGGGGAAACGCAATTTATAGTTATCCTAACCGTTTAGCGGCCAAGGAATCGGCTCACCCTTGTAGGGGCGAAAAATCTTTCGCCCTCCCCATGCCGATTTGCGGTAGTGTGCCGGATCAATAATCTTTAAAGCCACGGGGGAGCGGACTGAAATCCGCATTACGAACTTTTCCTGATGATTCTGTCTAGCACTATAGGTTCGATGAGAGGAGAAATCATGCAGCGGCGCATTGGGTTGACGGGGGGCATTAGTACGGGGAAGAGTACGGTGGCGGATTATTTAGCTAATCGCTACGGCCTGCCGGTGTTTGATGCGGATCAGGCGGCGCGGCAGGCGGTAATGGTGGGAAGTCCGGTGTGGGAACGGGTGCGAGATAGGTACGGTCACGAGATCCTATTACCGGATGGCGAAATTAACCGCCGAAAATTGGGGGAGATTGTGTTTAGCGATCCTGCGGAACTGCGCTGGTTGGAGGGGGAAATTCATCCCGTGGTAGGCGATCGCCTCGCCCAAACCCTCACCACCTGGACTGATCAACCCAGGGTGATTTTAATGATCCCCCTCTTATTTGAAGCGAACATGACCGATCTCGTCAGCGAAATTTGGGTCGTAACCTGCGATCCGGCACAACAACAACAGCGATTGATAGAGCGCGATCGCCTCACCACGGCTCAAGCCCAAGCCCGGATCAATCAGCAAATGCCCTTAGCGGCAAAGATCGCTGCCGCCGATCAGGTTTTGCACAATACCGGAACATTGGCGGAGCTTTATGGGCAGATTGATCAGGCATTGGGGGAGTGGGGAGTGGGAAGTGGGGAGTGAAGGGGAGATCCTCATTATTGCGATAGAATTAATCGGCGGCTCCCCTTGCTCAAAACCCTTTCCCTTGTCGTCCATTCGTCGCCCATCACAGCTATACGCATGGTCAATCCATTCCTTGACTTATTACCATCTCTACCGGGCAATTCTTTGGGGTTGCGATCGCAAGCTCGACTTGAAGAAACCCTTCAACCCCGTTACGAACCCGCCGCCCCCTCGGAAAACCCCGCCGTCCCTTACTACACGGGGTTAATTCTTCTATCGGTTTTAACCTTTGGGTTTCTACTGTTTTTACTTTTTAAAAAGCAAATTAAAGAGGTGCGGTTTGCCACCTTTGCCACGGTGTTGATCGGGGTAGGATTGCCAATTTTAGCCATTGTTGAACTGACGACGGATTTAGTCTTGCGGGAAGAAAATTCCCCTGTACCCACTGCTTCCCCTCGGCCGACGGCTCGCCCATCTCCAGAAGCTGCTGAAGATCCTGAGGATGAGGGCGAAACCGCTGATCCCGCTGATCCCGCCGATCCAGAACTGATCGATTCTATGGATCCAGAGGCACAGTCGGGAACCGCAGTGGTGGAAATTCCCCTCGATTTTCCGAACCCTGCTTCAGGATCAGACCCCCAAACCACAACCCCTGGCATCAATGGCGATGATGCTCCGGAAGCTAGTAATGAGTTAACGCTTTTGATGACGGGGGCGGCTCCCCTTGCCCGCCCTAGCCGCAGTAGCTCCCCGCGAGCAACTCCCCAATCACCTGCCGCGAACCGCTCCCCATCGGTTCCGGCCAGGACAACCCCCCTCCAACCGCCCCGCTCCCCCTTTGCCCCCCTGACCCAATTCAGCCAAGATTTACCCCGCTCTGCACCCCGGAACAACCCAGCACAACCCAGTTTTTCCCTCTCCCACCTCGATTTTTCTCAACCGATTCGGTTTGAGCGTCTTCTGCGTTCCCAGTTGAGGGGTTTGGATGTGTTGGCCTTGCAAAAACTGCTTCAGGATCTTGATTTTTATGGCGGCCCCCTGGATGGTTATTTAGGCCAGGAAACGGAAAGGGCGATCGCCCGCTTTCAAGCCGCCTATGCCCTCCTCCCCGATGGTATTTTTGGCTTGAGCACCTGCGAGATTCTCAATGCCCAAACCCCAGAGCTAACACTGATTTGCCAAATGGTAGCCCTAGAGGATTAACCCATAACCCCAACGGGAAACCCAGATCCCGTTGTATCCTGGGGTTAAGATTTCCCTCCCTGTTTGGCCCTATTTTGGATTTTTGAACCCCCATGAGCCAAGACCCCAAACCCGTTACGCTACATCCCACCCTTGAAGCGGCCCTCGGTTGCCTGGATGTGGATGTGGATCGTGAGCTAGCCCGCTATCGCCGCCAGCGGCAACAACATGAACCCGCTGCGACAACAACAGCGGTGGCCATTGCTGCCCCTGCCCCTATCCCTGCCCCCAGTCAGGATCACGACATTGCCAACTATACCCAGCCCCCTCGCCCCCCCGCCGAGGGTCAAAGTCCCCAAACCTATCTCCAATCCTCAGAGCAACTCCTCAATACCCTCAAGCAGGATGATTCGCCAGGGACTCCGGCGGCCAAATCTGCGAAAAAACGGGGCTTAAGCCCCTTAGCTCTAGGGGCGATGGGGTTGGGCGTGCTGACTGTAGCCCTCCTTGGTTGGGCGTTTTATGGCCCTGATCCCTTCGCACCAGAACCCATCAGTGAAACGCCCCTCGCCCCCACTGAGTCCCCCTCGTCCTCTAGGGAGTTGGATGCCAATGGTGCGCCCTTGAATCTGGATGGCCCCGATCTTGCTACCGAGGAAACCCCCACAACTTCGGCATTGCCCGCCCCCGAACCGGAAGCGGGTGAGCCAGCGCCGGCCCCTAGTCCCGCCATCCCTGGACGGCCTTCCGATCTCACATCAGCGCTTTTGCCTGATCCCAATTCTCCTATTCCCGCCCCAGAACCCTCCCCCACCCCCGCAGCCCCCCCCAGGGAAACCATCCCCAATGTGGCCACTGCGCCCCCCAGTAATGATCCCTACTATTATGTGTTGGTGGGTTACGATGGTGAGGCTTCCCTTCGGGAAGCGCGGGGAGCAATTCCTGATGCCTATGTGCGGCAATTTCCCCAGGGCATTCGGATTCAAATGGGGGCCTTTGATAATGCGGCGGATGCCCAACGGTTGGCGAATGCGCTGCAAAGTCGGGGCCTTGTGGGGGAAGTCCACCAAGGCCCCGACTAAGGGGATTAGGATCGGTTTAGCGTTATTCACTGAACAAGCGATGACTGTCTGGAAAAGAGCCTGGCGATTGGTGGAAGCCAATGTCAATCATTGGATCACGGCGACGGAGGATCCGGCGCAACGGTTGATGCAGATGATCACTCAGATGCAGGAGGAGTTGACGACGCTGCGCCAAGGGGTGGCGATGGCGATCGCCACCCACAAGCGCACTGAACGCCAAGCCCTCCAAAACGAAGCGGCGGCGGCGGATTGCTACCAACGGGCCCAAGGGGCGATCGCCGCTCAGGATGAGCCTACGGCCCGGGCCGCTCTCCACCGTCGCCATACCTATCAGGAAACGGCAGCCTTTTTACGATCCCAACTCCAGGAGCAGGGGGGGGCGATCGCCAAGCTCAAGCAGGATTTACAAACCCTCGAAAGCCGCTATGCCCAAGCCTGGATTAAACAGGAAATGATCATGGCTCGTCTTCAGTCCGCCCAGGCCAGCCGTCGCCTTCAGGAATTATTATCAGCCACAGAGGATAGCCCTTGGGCAATGTTTGACCGGGTGGAGGCGCAGCTTTTGACGGAGGAGGCGGTGGTGGAATTAGCGGACAATACTTCAGAGGCGAAGTTTAACCGTTTGGAGCGAGAAGCCCGCCTCGAAGCGGAGTTAAACCAATTAAAAATGCAGGGGGGCGCGTCGTGAGTCACCATCCTTTGGAAGTTGCCCTGATGATTGAAGTTGAACATTTGAGCACAATGATCCCTTTATCCCGGGTGATCCGCCTGTTGAAATGCTCCGGAGGTTGCCCCCATGATTGAAGTGGAACATCTGAGTAAGAGTTATGGCCCCCATCCCGCCATTGAGGATGTGTTTTTTACCGTGGAGCCGGGGGAAATTTTGGGCTTTTTGGGGCCCAATGGGGCAGGGAAGACGACGACAATGCGGATTTTATCGGGCTATCTTCCCGCCAGTTCCGGCACGGCAAGGGTGGCGGGCTTTGATGTCCATACCCAATCGATGGCGGTGCGCCAACGCATTGGTTATCTCCCGGAAAATCCCCCCCTTTATAACGAGATGACCGTGTTGGGTTATCTCCATTTTGTGGCGCGGATTAAGGGGGTGAATGCGGGCGATCGCCGCAAACAGGTGGATCTTGCCATTCAACAATGCAATCTGGAAACGGAAACCCAAACGCTGATCGGCCGACTTTCCAAGGGGTTTCGCCAACGGGTGGGTTTAGCCCAGGCCATCGTTCACAATCCCCCGGTGATTATTCTCGATGAGCCGACGGTGGGCCTCGATCCCCGCCAAATTATGGAGGTGCGCAATTTAATCAAGGGTTTAGCGGGAAATCATACGATTATCCTTTCGACGCACATCCTACCGGAAGTGAGCATGACCTGCGATCGCGTCGCGATTATCAACCATGGTCGGATTGTTGCCACCGATGCCCCGGATACCCTCATGGAGGAGTTGATCGGCCGCCTCGGTTATGCGGTGGAAATTGGCGGTATGAGTCCATTGCTGACACAAAAATTGATGGCGATTTCTGGGGTGCGGGAGGTACAGGTGGAGGACATCCCCGATTCGGCCCGCACCCGTTTACAGATTACCTGCCATGGGGAAACGGAACCGGGGAGTGCGATCGCCAATGCGATTATTAAATCCGGTTGTCAACTCCATGAAATGCGCCGCACCCGCCCCACCCTAGAGGATGTGTTCTTAGAGTTAACCACCGAGGAAGAGCCTTTGCCGATGGTGGACAGCACCATTGATAAGGTCGATGCTGATGACCCTGAATTAATCGTAGACCCTTGAGATTCCCTGCTACCCATAGCAATTAATTTGAGTAGATCATGACCTTACTCGCTAATATTCTCGCCATCTTTCGCAAAGAACTGCAAAGTTATTTCCTCTCCCCTTTGGCCTATGTGGTGGCGGGGTTGTTTTGGCTGCTGTCGGGGATTGTCTTTGTCTATTTGCTCCTCAGTCCCAATGGGATTATTCAAGAGGTGGCCATTGGTGAACAGTCCGGTATTCCCATGCCGCCGGTAGATGTGGCCTATATTTTCCTGCTGCGCTATTTGGGGATCATCGGTTCCCTTACCTCGTTTATTGTTCCGCTCCTTTCCATGGGCCTCTATGCCGAAGAGCGCAAAAACGGCACATTAGAACTCCTGGCCACTTCCCCCCTCACCAATTGGGCGGTGGCCCTGGGGAAATTGCTCGGTGTGTTGATGTTTTATATCACGCTCTTGATGCCCATGTTGGTGTTGGAATTGGTGGCCTTTGCGGCCGCTGACCCCCCAGTGCCTCCCGCTGTCCCCTTAGTGGCCCATGTGGGTTTAATCCTCTTGGCGGCGGCGTTGCTCTCCTTGGGAATGTTTCTTTCTTCCCTCACCCAGAGCAATATTATTGCCGCCATCCTCACTTTTGCCCTGGTGTTATTGTTGGCGATTATGGATTTAGTCGGGCGACAGTTGGGACAACCCTATGAGGGGGCGATCGCCCATATTTCTTTAATTAAACATTACGAAAATTTAGTCCAAGGGGTTTTTGATAGTAGTAGCTTATTTGTGTTTGCCAGCTATATTTTCCTAGGCATTTTCCTCACCGCCCAATCCATTGAAATTCTCCGCTTCCAACGCTCCTAACCCATGGCACAGTGGTGGCAACAACTTCAGCAATGGGGGCAAAGCCTCACCCCCCAACAACGGGCGATCCGCACCAGATTAGCCCAAAACCCCTATGCTCGGTTGAAATCCCCCCTAGAGGTGGCGATCGCCGCTGAACTGGGCTTAACCCTCGATGCCAACACCGCCAGCGTTGACGATTGGCTCCGCCTACCGGGGATTTCCATTCACCAAGCCCGCGCCCTCGTCGCCCTCACCGCCAACGGCGTGCAGTTCCTCTGTTTGGAGGATCTAGCAGCAGCCCTCACCCTGCCCCTGGCCCGTTTGGAACCCTACGCCCCATTACTCCGCTTCACCTACCGCGATCCCGCCAGCCTCATCGCCCCGATCCAACTCAACGCCAACACCGCCACCCCGGAACAACTGGCGCAAATCCCAGTTTTAAATGCGGAGTTAGTCGCAAAGTTCGTGGGGGAGCGCGATCGCCATGGCCCCTACCCCAATCTCGCCGCCCTTCAAAACCGCCTCAACCTCAACCCGGATTTAGTAGCCCAATTAATCTACTACCTTAAGTTTTAAGCTTCGCGCCCCTTAAAGTTCTGATAAGATTTCTTTAACCTAATTCTTACATTCAACCCCCAACTGTCCTATGCCTTGGTCTCGTGTCGTGAGTGCAATTGTGGCCCTGGGTGCCGCCTTAACGATGATTTTGGCCGGTGGCTGGTATTTTACCGCTGGTTTCATGGTGATTGTTTACCTGGGTCAACGGGAATACTTCAACCTCGTGCGGGCCAAAGGCATTGAGCCAGCCGCCAAAACCACATTGGTGTTATCCCAATTACTGCTGATTATTGCAACTATCGCCCCTGCCTTCACCGATGCCTTTTCCCCCATCAGCGGCATCCTGATTTTTTGTTATCTCTTGTTTCAACCCAAAATTGCCACCATTGCCGATATGGCCACCTCGATCCTCGGCCTGTTTTACGGCGGTTGGCTGCCTACCTATTGGATTCGGTTGCGGGTGGGGCTAGATTTTCCCTCAGGCATTTTAATCGCCGCTGACCCTGACCACACCCCCGCCCTACAACTGGCCCAGCCCTCCTGGTGGGAACTAGCCACCCATCCTGATCGCCTCTCCCCGGCGTTAACGATTACGGTTTTGGCCTTTGCCTGCATTTGGGCGGCGGATATTGGGGCCTATTTGATGGGCAAATTTTTTGGCCGCACGAAACTTTCCCCCATTAGCCCGAAGAAAACTGTGGAGGGGGCAGCCTTTGGCATTTTCGGCAGTACCGTTGTGGGGTTAGCAGGGGCTTGGGGCCTCCATTGGCACAGTTGGGCCACGACGGGCATCATTTTGGGGTTATTGATTGGTTGTGTTAGTTTAGCGGGGGATTTAACGGAATCGATGATGAAACGGGATGCAGGGATGAAGGATTCCAGCCAACTGATCCCCGGCCATGGGGGCATTTTAGACCGTACCGATAGTTATGTCTTTACCGCCCCCTTCGTCTACTACTTCGTAACGCTCTTTTTACCGATGTTCCCCTAACCACCCCAACCCCATAAAACCGGGTTTTTCCCGTAGGGGCGAAAAATTTTTCGCCCCACTCAAGCCCTGGTTTAAAATCGAGGGTGATCCATTTTTTAAGCTGCATGAATCGAGGCGAATTGTATTATCGCGTTTTGGGTCTGCCTCCCGATGCGACAGCGGCACAGGTGAAGCAGGCCTATCGCTGTTTGGCCAAACAATGGCATCCCGATCGCTTTAGCACCGATCCTGGCCAACAACAAACTGCGGCCAGTCGGTTTCAGGAAATTAATGCGGCCTACGAATGGATTAAAGCCCAGGGAAACGCGCCACCAACCCCTGAGCCGGCCCCAACTCGCTCCACCAAAGTTTCCAGCCAACCCATTGATCCCAACTTTTACTACGATTTGGCGATGGCGGCGATCCAAAAGGGGGAGGATGAAGGGGCGATCGCCCACCTCACCCAAGCCATTCACCTCAACCCAGATGATCAAAGGGCCTATCAATGCCGGGCCTTCTTGAATGAAAAACTGGGGTTTCAAAATCGCGCCATGGCGGACTTTCGCCGCGCCGCTGAACTCAAGGCGGCTCAAGCTGATCAAGCCCCCTCGGAACCCTCGCCCCCTTCAACAAACCCCAGCCTCCTTTGGCAAGCTCGCCCACCGTTCACCACCCCTGAGCCGATCATGGCCCTGGCCCTCGATCCCACCGGCCAGGCCCTAGCCGGAGGGTTGAGTGGTGGTGAGGTTTGGGTGTGGAATGCGGCAACCGGCAGCCGGGAGCAGACTTTGAGGGGCCATCGTCGCGATGTGGTTCAGGTTGCTTGGCATCCCCAAGGGGAGATCCTCGCCAGTTTTAGCAGCGACGGCACGGTGAAATTGTGGCAGATGACCAAGGGGGAACTGTTGACAACCATCCAGGCCCATGAGCAACCCCTGTTAAGTGGGACTTTTAGCCAAGATGGGGCGTATTTTGTCACCGGCAGCCGCGATCGCACCGTCAAAATTTGGCAAACCCAGCCCCCCCGCCTGCTCAAAACCCTGAAAGGCTATGGGGCGGATGTGAGTGCGATCGCCCCCTGTGCCACCGCTGCCCTCTTTGCCAGTGGTGGCCTTGAACCCCACATCCGCCTGCGGGATTACGCCCATGGCAAAATTAAACGCTCGATCAAAAGCAATGGGGGGGTTTTAAACCTGGAATTTAGCCGCAATGGCCAATATCTCGCGGCTGGAGGCTACAACACCATCGCCCAAGTGTGGAATCTCGCCAGGGATCAGCCTCCCCTCACCTTAGTGGGCCATTCCCTCCGCATTACCACCCTGGCCTTCAGCCCCGATAATCTCCATCTCGCCACCGGGGGTTGGGATAAAACGATCATGATTTGGAATATTGCCACCGGGAAGGCGATCGCCACGCTCACGGGCCACCATGACACAATTTCTGGCCTCGTCTTCAACCCCCAAGGCGATCAGCTTTATAGCAGTAGCTGGGATCGAACCATTCGCTGCTGGCAACGGCAATCCTGAAGATCCCCCAGCAATGGCACAATAACAATATTGTGCAATGGGTTTTTATGATTAACGAATGGTTGCGTTTTCGCGTTAAGCCAGAACTGCGGGAAAAATTTATCCAATTGGATCAGGAAATTTGGGATGAGGCGATCGCCTCTTCTCCCGGCTACCTCGGCAAAGAAATTTGGTTAGGGGCTGCCCCCGATCAGGTGGTGGTGATTGTCCATTGGGAGAGCGAAGAACTCTGGAATGCAGTTCCTACAGATCTCGTTGATGCCACCGAAGCCCGCTTTGCGGCGGCCATGGGGGCAGAAAACTATGAACTCTTGGAAGTTCAGGGCTATCGGATTCGGAAATTGCCCCATAATTAGGGAATGGGCAATGGGGAATGGTTAGGCAGCTTGGCTGAGGCGGCTATCGAGTAAACCCTTTTCATTCAAAGCATAGAGATCATCAGAACCGCCAATATGTTCATCATTGATGAAAATTTGCGGCACAGAGCGGCGACCGTTGGCCCGTTGCGCCATTTGGTCACGGGCGGCGGCATCGCCATCAATTTTATATTCTTGAAAATTCACCCCTTTCCACAACAGCAGGGCCTTAGCCGCAATGCAATAGGGACAGGTTTGCCAAGTGTAGATTTCTACCCGTGCTTTAATTTGTTCGGGATGGCGACCGAGTAAATCATTGAGCCAATTAAAATCCAGCATTGTTCATGAACCCAGATTGAGCGGTTAACGTTCCTATTCTTTCACATTGCCACACCGATGATGGCGAATCTCGTCGGGATGTGCTTTGCATCCGTACTCCAAGACATCCCTTCATTATGGGCTGGAAGGAGATCCCCAATCCCCCCATCCGTCAGGATTCCTTTATTAAGGAAAATTCTCGATCGCCTAGGACGCAAGTTTCCCTGTAGTCTAGAGGATTGCAGTCCTTGATTGTGGACTTGGTTTTTTCTCTGCATCTTGCCCCGCTATGAAAGCACCCCGTTGGCAACGTAAAAAATATTCTCCCCTCACCCGTCAACTGGATATTTTTGGTGTGGCCACTCAGTTTTTCATCCAATTGGGGGGCGATCGCCTCTGGGGGAATGGCAAACGCCAACGCCGTCGCCGCGCCCAGTGGTTAGTGCGTCAACTCCTCGAACTAGGGCCAACGTTCATCAAACTGGGCCAAGCCCTTTCCACTCGCTCCGACCTCATCCCCCTGGAATACGTCGAAGCCCTCAGCGAACTCCAAGACCGTGTTCCCCCCTTTGGCACGGCGGAAGCCATGGCGGTGATTGAGGCGGAATTGGGGGGATCGGTACAAAATTTGTTTGAAGAGTTTGATCCTTTTCCCCTAGCGGCCGCCAGTTTGGGCCAAGTTCACCGTGCCAAACTCTACAGTGGTGAGGAGGTGGTAGTGAAGGTGCAGCGACCGGGGTTGGAGGCGTTGTTTAACCTGGATATTGAGGTGTTGCATCGTGTGGTGCGGTTGTTGAATCAATATGTACCGGGAGCGCGAAAATATGAACTGGAAGCCCTTTATCATGAATTTTTTGGGCTACTCTATCAAGAAATTGATTATATGAATGAAGGCCGCAATGCCGAGCGGTTTCAAAATAACTTTAAAAATTATCATCATATTTTAGTTCCTAAGGTTTATTGGCGCTATACCTCGAAAAAGGTGCTGACTTTAGAATATTTACCCGGCATTAAAATCGATGATCGCCGCACCATTGAAGATTGCCAAATTGATCCCAATCATGTTATTCAATTGGGAGTTTCTTGTTATTTAAAACAATTATTAGAAGATGGCTTTTTTCAATCGGATCCCCATCCGGGCAATATGGCGGTGCGTCGGGATGGTCGGCTGATTTTCTATGATTTCGGTACGATGACAGAGGTGAAGGCCCTGGCTAAAGACCAGATGATTAATACCTTTTTTGGGGTGTTACGCAAGGATACTAATGCCGTAGTGGATAGTTTGATGTATATGGGGCTATTGGAGCCGATGCAGGATATGACTCCGGTGCGGCGGGTGGTGAGTTTTGTTCTGGATCGGTTTCGGGAGAAGCCGGTGGATTTGCGGGCCTTTCAGGAAATGAGTGATGAGGTTTATGTGCTGTTTGAACAGCAACCGTTTCGGCTCCCGGCTCAGATGATGTTTATTGTTAAATCTGTTTCTACCCTGGACGGCATTGCCCGCAATCTCAACCCGCAATACAATTTATTGGCGGCCAGCAAGCCCTTTATTGCCAACCTCACCCAAAATGTCGATAAGGGCAATTTACTGCGCAAATTAGCGAAGCAAGCCCGCTCTTTTGTGCAGTATCAACTCACGAAACCGAGCAGTGCAGAGCAGGCCATTGCGTTGTTAGAAAGTCGAATTAATCAGGGGGAATGGGAGTTTCGCACCCGTTCAGATGTGAGCGATCGCCTTTTGCGCCGCATTCATCTCGCCCTGAAATGCCTGATCTATACCTGTTTAACCGGGTTCACATTCCTAGGGGGCATTGGGCTACTTTTGGGAGGGCATGATGGAGGGGCGATCGCGCTTTTTGGTCTCGCGGCTTTTTGGTTTTTCCTTCTCGCCCGCAATTTAATCAGTCTTTGGGCCAAGGAACGCCTCGAAAAGTTGCTTTAAACCCTTGGGGGCAAAAGATTGCCCCGGGGGAAAAGCTCCTACTCAAACCAGGGCGAAAGATTTTTTGCCCCTCCGACAGGCTTATGCCAACGCCCCTACTAATCAAAGAGACGGAAATAGGGATAACGCACGGGTACGCCTGGCTCTTTCTCTAGGGCGAAATTAATCACATCCCAGGAGGGATCTTCCGCATTTTCGGGGCTGAATACCACCGGCAAGCCGTATAACCGGGGTATTTTTGCATCACTGTTGCCGCTGCGCCAAGGGCTGCTGCGTTCGAGATAGGCACTCACCAACTCTTGATAGCGGTGGGCAATCATCACCTTGGTGGCGCGGTAGCCTTGGGTGTAGAGGCGATCGAGGGCTTCATGGATTTCAAAGCGAATCCCGTCGGGGTGGGTATGTTGGCGATACCATTCCCCTTCCCATTGTCGCCAATGTCGCCCCGATTGCAAATGAACCAATTCCTCCGTTTTCGGATCGGCTTCAAAGGCACCATGGCGGGGACAGAGATAGGTATCGGTCAGGGTCAACGCCGGGATCATTTGGCGACAATGGGGACATTGGATTTCTGTGCCGAAGATCGGGTACTGAAACGCCGGGTTAATCATAAGACCACGCTAATAAAGCTAAATAGAAGCCGCCTGAGGGCTAACGTGGTTTCATTATAGGACTTCCCGCCAAAGGGCTGAGGTTGATTTGCGATCGCGTTTTCCCCTTGGCTGGATTGCTGGCTCTACCCCAAACCCCTCTCTTAAGCTGTGGGAGAGGGGAGTAGTCGGTTTCTTGAATCATTCCGGATTGCTATTATTGGCTTTGATTGTTTCACGGTGAAATCATGGCTGCCTATCGTGTTGGCATTGCGGGCCCAGTGGGGTCGGGGAAAACAGCGCTACTGGATGCGCTCTGTAAGGCGTTGCGGGATCGGTATCAGATCGCAGTGGTGACGAATGATATTTATACCCAGGAAGATGCGCAGTTTTTGGTGCGATCGCAGGCCCTCAGCCCCGATCGCATCCGGGGCGTGGAAACCGGCGGCTGTCCCCACACGGCAATCCGGGAAGATGCCTCGATGAATTTGGCGGCGGTGGAGGAGCTAGAAGCGCTGTTTGACCCGTTGCAGTTGGTGTTTCTCGAAAGTGGCGGCGATAATTTGGCGGCGACGTTTAGCCCGGAGTTGGTGGATCTCACCCTCTATGTGATCGATGTGGCGGCGGGGGATAAAATTCCCCGCAAGGGCGGGCCGGGGATTACCAAATCGGATCTGTTGGTGATTAATAAGATTGATCTGGCTCCCTATGTGGGGGCAGATTTGGAGGTGATGGCGCGGGATGCGGCAAAAATGCGGGGCGATCGCCCCTTTGTCTTCACGAATTTAAAAACCCAACAGGGTTTAGGGGAGGTGTTGGCGTTTATTGTGCAACGGATCATTAATTGATGGGGAAGAGGGGCGATCCTGATCAGGGTGATTCCCAAGGCGATCGCCAGGATACAATGAGGGAGTGATTGTTATTGACCCAGTGGAAGAAAAATCATGAGTAGTTTGGTACTAGAAATCTCAAATGATGTTGCTGACTCTCTTCAACTTCCACCTTCAGAGCGGATCTCTCGTGTGCAACGGGAATTAGCCGTTCGTTTATACCAAAAAGGCTTACTCTCTTTTGGCAAGGCACGGGAGTTAGCGCAAATGACAAAGTGGGAGTTTCACATATTATTAGGAGATGAGCAAATTGAACGGAGTTATGACTTAGAAGAACTACAAAAAGATCTAAGCACATTGGAGCAATTAGATTGAAAGCAATTAGCAACTCATCGGTCTTGATTGCCTTGAGTAGCATTGGGCAATTGTCGATATTAACGCAGCGATTTCCAGGCGGTATTGTGATTCCACAGGCAGTGTGGTATGAAGTGGTGGAAACTAGTGCAGGACGGCCAGGATCAGCAGAAGTTGCGGCGGGATTAAACAATTGGTTGTCTATTGAGGAGGTAAAAAACAAGAGTTTAATACCCCTATTGCAGCAAGATCTAGATCGAGGTGAAGCAGAGGCGATCTTATTATGGATTGAGCAGGCTTCAGAAGCTCTATTGCTAGATGAAAAGAAAGCGCGACAAGTGGGAAGACGGATGAATTCACCAATACTGGGTACTTTAGGTCTCTTAATTTGGGCAAAACGGCAAGGTATAATTATGAATTTACAAGAACAGCTTGATGCCCTGCGTACTGTGGCTAAATTTCGTCTGAGTCAGCAAGTTTATAACGAAGCCCTGAGACAAGTTGGGGAGTTCTAGTTGTTCTAGGGTGGTTTTCTTGTGATTGTTTAACAACCGTCCCCAGAAATGCAACAATTTTTTTTGATGTTTTCCTTTTAGCCATGAGTTTCGACCATCCCCCCCGCATCCTCTTCCTCTATGGCTCCCTGCGGGAGCGTTCCTATAGTCGCCTCCTCGCCGAAGAAGCTGCCCGGATCATCACCGATTTGGGGGCAGAAACCCGCTTTTTTGATCCCCGTGGCCTCCCCCTCCATGGGGCCGAACCCGATACCCACCCCAAAGTTCAGGAATTGCGGCAGTTGGTGCAATGGTCGGAGGGACAGGTGTGGTCAAGTCCGGAAATGCATGGCAATGTTTCCGGGTTGATCAAAACGCAAATTGATTGGATTCCTTTGGAAATCGGGGCGATCCGGCCCACCCAAGGTAAAACCTTGGCGGTGATGCAGGTGTCCGGCGGTTCCCAATCTTTTAATGCGGTGAATACGCTTCGCATCCTCGGCCGTTGGATGCGGATGTTCACGATCCCCAATCAATCCTCGGTGGCTAAGGCTTATCAAGAATTTCACGAAGATGGCCGGATGAAGGATTCCCCCTACCGCGATCGCGTCATTGATGTGATGGAAGAATTGTATAAATTCACAATCCTGTTGCGGGATAAAGTAGAGTACCTCACGGATCGCCACAGTGAGCGGCCCAAGGCCTAACCGCCTCCCCATCCTTCGCTCAACCCCTTAACAACCATGTTCATCTCTACCCCGCCCTCCGCTCTCATCCCCCGTCAATCCTTACCCCTTGCTCCGGGCCTAGATCTGGCCTATCGGGAATGGGGGAAAACTGGGGAGCCGGTGATCCTCCTCCATGGTTTGGCGGATCATGGCGGTGTGTGGTCGAGTTTGGCCCAACGTTTAGCGCCCCACTATCATTGTATTGCGCCGGATTTGCGCGGCCATGGGGAGAGCAGTAAACCGGAAGACCCGGCCGCCTACAGTTTTGCCGCCATGGTGGGAGATTTACAGGCTTTACTCGCGGCGTTGGGGGAATCTTCGGTGCATCTGGTGGGGCATTCTTGGGGGGCGAAGGTAGCCTGTGTGTGGGCGACGGAATGCCCGGCCCAGGTGAAAAGTTTGACGTTGGTTGATCCATTTTTAATCCAACAGTTGCCGGATTGGGTGGGGTTGACGTTTCCCCTC
The DNA here is from genome assembly GCF_034932185.1 of Spirulina sp. CCNP1310. Classification (NCBI taxonomy): domain Bacteria; kingdom Bacillati; phylum Cyanobacteriota; class Cyanophyceae; order Spirulinales; family Spirulinaceae; genus Spirulina; species Spirulina sp. CCNP1310. The sequence goes on from NZ_JAYGHW010000067.1 coordinate 47,463, forward strand.
CTTTATCGGACGTTGCCTTTTTTGCAGTTGTTGGGGCCGTTCTTGTCGGAAGAAGAGGCGATCGCCAAGGCGAAAACCCTGAAGCAATATCGAGAATGGACTCCCTTTCAATCAGCAGTCTTTCGGGAGGGTATGGAAGCCAAACCCGATGGCCAATGGGGGAGTAAGTTCACGATCGCTGCCCGCAATGGCATTTTTCAGGAGGTGATCAAGGTGGCGGGTTTGAGGCGATCGCTCACCCTCCCCAGTCTTTTACTCCAACCCACAGCGGGGGTGAATCGCACTGCCTGGCAATTGGCCCCCTATCACCGCTATCTCAGTTCCCTCGACCATCGCGTCATCCCCGGCCATCATTGGGCGTTTCTGTCCGATCCGGAGCGGTGCGAAACGGAAATTTTCACGTTTTTGGAGCAGCAACGCAACCCCGGCACAAATTTTTAAATTTTTAAGTCCAGGGTGAAGAGATCAAACATTTTAAATATTCAGTGAGGTGATGATGCGGATTGCGTCTGTTTTGCTACTGTGGGGGGCGATCTGCGCCAGCGCACCCATCGCCCTCAGTTCGAGCCTGATGCCCTTGGCTCCTGTTGAAGCCCAAACGGAGGCCACGCGCCCCAGTCGTGCACCCCAACTCCTCGAAGCCACCACGACAAATAATCGGGTACGTTCCCGTTATGCCCAATACCGGATCACCCTAGCCTCCCCCGCCGATGCCCAACCCATTGAAGCGATCCAAATCCAGCAACGCAGCGGCACAGAGGCGATCCAACTCCGCTTAGACCAAACACGGGTTTGGGTGAATGGGGCAGCGTGGGCGATCGCCTCCCACAGCGGCAACGGCCACACTGAACCCCTGATCCTCACCTTCGCCGATCCCATCCCCCCCAATAGTGCGATCGTCCTCCAACTTCGCCCCCATTACAATCCCCGTTGGGGCGGTGAATACAGCTACGGCATTACGGTGCTTATGGCTGAAGATTTCAGCCTTTATCTCGGCCCGGCGCGGTTGCGGTTTTACGAGGGCGATCGGCGTATCTGGTTCCCTTAAAATGGTCTCTAACGCCATCAAAATCTCGAATACGGAGCCTCGATCATGCAAATTACCATTGATCTCCCGGAAACACTCATTCAGCACTTTAATCGTGATCACCTCGCTCTTGAAATTCTAGAATCTTTGGTGATTCAAGCCTACCAAACTGAAAAAATTACCCATGGTGAAGTGGGTCGGATGCTAGGGCTACCCTCCCGCTGGGCAGTCGATGCTTTTTTAAAGCAGCATCATGCTGATTTGCACTACGATGAGGTCGATTTAGAGGGCGATCGCACAACCCTCCATCACCTCTGGGCAAACCCTATTCATTGACATGATCACAATCTGCCCATTGCCCGTAGATTTTCAAGATCCTCTTGAAAATCTTCTATCCCGTAGTGGATGGGGATCTGACGACTGGCCAGTAAGTGCTGAAATGTGACAGGGTTCAAGCCTGCAAATCGACTGGCTTGGGCAAGGGTTAGCTTCTCCCGATCAAACAACATCACCGCGATTTCTTGACGCATTTCAGCCTCACTCATCCGGGTTGCGGTTAACATTTCGTTGGAAATAACAATGCTCATTGCTGAATTTCTCGCGACCCTCACTATATTTAACGGGAGGAACAGCCCCAAACTAACCCAACCCCAGTTCTCGCTTCAGGAGATTAATGGATTTCTCGCCAATGTAGTTCTCACTACAGACTAAATCCGGGTGGCGGATTAGGTCATCGCGGAGGTTGAGAATCGCCTGCTTCACCTGCTGATAACTGGCCTTATCACAGAGGATGGTTTGGGAACTGCGGATCAGGGCGTTGACCTTGTAAGTGTCGTTGACTTGGGCAGCAATGACGAGGAGATCATCCCCCCGGAGACTGTGGGCCAGGGTTTCGGCAATGTTGAGGATGCCTGCGCTGAGGCTGACTAAGCCCAAAGTGGTGTTTTTGGGCAGGGTTTTCATCAGGGCTAATTCCTTCATGTAGTCGCAGATATCGACGGGGATGACCCGCACAGAACGGGGGGCGGCGATCGCCTCCGCTTCTTTAATAAAATACCGACTCGTTACCACCGTCCCCGAATGGGTCAGACTCAACACATCCGCCAATTCCTCCAATGGCACTAACTGCACCGGGATCAATAAAGAATCTTCCAACTCCTGCACCATCAATTCCCCCGCCCCCAAATCCCGCGCTGGCACAGTGACTAACACCCGCGCACTACAGCGCAACCGCCAATCAATTTCGGCAAGGAACAATTCCCGCGCTTGGGAGAGGGTACAGCCTTGGGAGAGGAGATCGTCGAGGCTTTTTTGAACGAGTTTGTAGGCTTCGGGGTATTGCTCCAAACTGGGCGATCGCAAATTTGTCCCCCCCTCATGGCCCTGGGGTCGGACATAAATTCCCGATCCTGCCTGGGATTCGACTAAGCCTGTTTCCTCCAATTGCCGGTAAACTTTGCTGACGGTGTTGCGGTGGAGGCCGGTGATCTGGGCCAGTTGGCGGGTACTGGGTAAGCGATGACCGGGGGGATATTGGCGGGAGGCGATCGCAAACTGAATTTGATCAAACAACTGCCGAGAGGCGGGGATATCGCTGTCGGTCTGGATGTGAAATTGCACCGGATTAGCCATAGGAAAACTTAAAATTTGCCAGCAAAGAGACAGAATCGTCTAGTCTCCAGTTTAGGCTGTACAGAGAAATTCTGAAGACCCGTTAATGCTGATGCCTGTTCCATCCCTAAAGACCGTCACCGTTGAGATTCCTAACGGGGATCTCCAGATTCAAGCCTATCTTGCCCACCCCACCAGCGGCGGCCCCTATCCTGGGGTGATCGTCATTCAGGAAATTTTCGGGGTTAACCCCCACATTCGCCAGGTTACGGAACGTATCGCCCAAGCGGGCTATGTGGCCATTGCCCCAGCGATTTATCAACGCCTAGCCCCCGGCTACGAGACGGGCTACACCGCAGCCGATGTGAGCCAAGGGCGGGAATACAAAAACCAAACCACTGCCCCCGAACTCCTCAGCGATATTGGCAGCACAATCCGCTACCTCTACCAACTGCCCAACGTTGCCCCCATCGGGGTGGGAACTATCGGGTTTTGTTTTGGGGGTCATGTGGCCTATCTAGCCGCCACGCTCCCCGATGTCCTGGCCACCGCTTCCTTCTACGGTGCGGGCATTGCTACCCTCACCCCTGGCGGCGGCCCGCCAACCCTCACCCGTACACCGGAAATTCAGGGTCGAATTGAATGCTTTTTTGGGGAGCAGGATCCCCTCATTCCCCTTGAGGAAGTGGAGCAGGTGGCCGCAGCCTTGGCAACCCATGGCATTGACCATCAAATTCACCGCTACCCAGAGGCGGGCCATGGGTTTATGTGCGATCGCCGCGCCGATTACCGACCCGCAGCAGCAGAAGCAGCATGGCAAAAGGTACTAGAGTTATTCCACAGTCAGCTATCCCCCGCGCCATCGGCTAATATTTAAGAGTTATCCGGGGTGATTGGCGACTCTCCCCTTTTCCTATCGTTTTCCTTAATCGTTATGCCTTCTTCTTCCTCTCAACCGTCCTTCTCCATGGATGACTTTGCCCAAGCCCTCGAACAGGAGAGCTATCGTTTTGACTTTGAACGGGGCAAGGTGGTCAAAGGCACGATTATTGAATACACCACCGATGGGGCCTTTGTGGAAATTGGCGGGAAAGCAGCCGGATTTATTCCCCTGGATGAAATTGCCCTCACCCGTGTCCCGGATATTGCCGCCGCCCTCCCCCAGGGGGAACCCTTAGAATTTTTAATCATTCGGGATCAGGATGCCGATGGCCAGGTGATTCTCTCCCGGCGGCAGTTGGCGATCCAAAAGGCTTGGGATGAATTGGTTGAACTTCAGGAAACGGGCAAAACCGTGCAAATGCGGGTCACTGGGAGTAATCGCGGCGGGTTGATGGGCCAAGTGAAAGGTTTGCGGGCCTTTATCCCGCGATCGCACCTGATGGAATCGGAAAAGAAACGCCTCAGCGATGGCACTGCCGATGAACTGGTGGGCCAAGCCCTCACCGTCACCTGTCTCGAAGTTTCCCCCGACCGCCGTAAACTGGTGCTCTCCCAACGGGAAGCGGCCCGCACAGCGGCGATGCGCACCGTAGAACCCGGCGCATTGGTGGCGGGAACAGTGGTGAATATTCAACCCTATGGGGCCTTTGTGGATATTGGCGGCCTAACCGGGTTGCTCCATGTGAAACAGATCAGCCGCAATACGATCCAAGCCCCCAGTACCGTTCTCACCGTTGGCCAAGCGATCAAGGTCGTCGTCCTCGAGATTGACGAGCAAAAAAACCGGCTTTCCTTTGCCACCAAAAGCCTGGAAAGCTATCCCGGTGAGATTCTCGAAAAATTTGAAACGGTGATGGCCAACGCTGAAGAGCGCCATGCCGCAGCCCAGCCGGTATCGGCCCAACCTGCCCCTGAAACCGCCACCGCTGATTAAGCATCGGGTTCCGCTGGCTCTATGGTTTCAAGGGTGATCTCCCGACAATTATTAAATTGTGGGAGCAGGTCACTATAGCTGCAAACAAAACTACAATTGCGCCCTGCTTGTTTCGCATGGTAGAGGGCTTGGTCAGCCCGATTGAAAAGGGTGTCAATGTGATCATCTTGGGGTTCGTAGGCAGACACGCCGAAACTGGCGGTGATGGGCTGTTCAATGGGATGAATTTGCAGATTTTCGAGGTTTTTACGGAGGCGATCGCTCAAAATACTCCCGGCGGTGTGGTCACTATCGGGCAACACCAACACAAACTCCTCCCCTCCATAGCGGCCAAAACAGTCCATGGTACGAATTTGGGATTGCACCATGGCTGTCACCGCTTTGAGGACGCGATCGCCCGCTAAATGGCCATAGTTATCATTCACCCCCTTGAAGTGATCAATATCAAAAATAATCACTGCAAAGGATTTACCATAGCGTTGGGCGAGGCGAAACTGATGGTCGGCAAACTCAAAGAGCGATCGCCGGTTTAAAATCCCCGTCAGGGCATCGGTGCGGGCCAAATGCTCCACCGCATGGAGAGAAGCCTGGAGGCGATTGCTCATATCCTTCAAGCGCAGATGCGTCCGCACCCGTGCCAACAGTTCCAGGCGATGAAAGGGCTTGGTAATATAGTCCACTGCCCCCGTTTCCAAAGCCTGAACACAGGACTCCCGATCCTGACGGGCGGTGAGAAAAATGATCGGAATTTGTTGATGTTGGGGATTGGCTTGGAGTATTTCACACACTTCCAGACCATTGATCTCCGGCATCATCCAATCCAACAAAATCAAGTCCGGTGTCACCGTCGCCAATCGCTCAATTGCCTGCTGGCCATTCATTGCAAAGGTTGTTTTATACCCCACACCTTCAAGGATACTTCCCATAATCTTCAGGTTAGGAGCCGTGTCATCCACGACCATAATCAAAAAGTGAGCGGGATCAAAAGGTTGCAAATTCATGGGTATGGGGGCGAAACGGGGTGAAGCTTGACATGGCTCAATCTCAATCATGATCTTGTAGTTTAAGATAGGAGTATCATGTCTCAGCTTGATTGATCCGGATTTTCATGGGCTTTGTTGGAACAAAGGAACTTGAAATCAGCGTCAGAATTCACGGGATCCGATGTCAGCCCATGAACATCTAGACTATCCTTAAAAAGCAGGGAAGCAAAACTCACCCCCTGAGCGATCTCCACCTGTTGTTTTGCCCATGCGCACCCGTGAACAGTTCGATATTGAAGTTAATATTCGCCAGATTTGGTTGATTATCAAACGTCGCTGGCCGATTATCATCGTCAGCGGTTTTCTGGGGGCGGTGGGTGGGGGTGTGCCTCCCATGTTCGAGACCCCCATTTATCAAGCTGGCGGTACATTACAACTGGTTCCTCAGCAATCGATTTCCTTTGTGGGGTTGAGCAATGATCGGGGCTTACTCAACCCCACCAGTGCCCTGAGCAATCCCCTCGCCACCGAGACTTTGGTGATTAAATCCCGTCCTATCTTAGAAAAAGTCGCCAATCAGCTTCAGTTGCGCGATGCCGATGGCAACCCCTTAGGGGCCGGTTATATCGGGAGTAACCTGGAAGTCGAGATGATTACCCAAACCGATATTCTCCGTTTGGGCTTTCGCTCTGAACGGGCCGCTGATGCGGCCCAAGTGATCAACACGTTGATGAATGTTTACATTGAAAATAATGTTGAAACCAACCGTCAACAGGCCAAAGCTACCCGTGCTTTCATTGATGAGCAACTCCCCAAGGTGGAGGCAGAGCTACAGGGGGTAGAGTTTGCCCTGCGGCGCTTTAAGGAAAATAATGAGGTGATCTCCCTAGAGCGGGAGGCGGGAGTTGTGACGGAAAGTGTCGCCTCCCTTGAAGCCCAAATCCTATCCCAGGAGCGGGAATTGGCAACCGTTAATCTTCGCCTAGAGTTTGTCAATCGGGAGTTAGGCCTTACCCCGGAACAAGCCCTCACCGCCAACGCCCTGAGCCAATCCGCAGGTGTGCAGGAAGTGTATCGTTCTCTCCAGCAGTTGGAATTGGAGTTGGAGAATCAGCGATCGCGCTTCACCGATGCGAACCCCGCTGTTCAGTCCCTCGTTGACCGCAGAAATCGCCTCGAAGCGCTCCTCGCCCAGCGGATCAACCAAATTACCCAAGAAAACCTCGATAACTATGCCATCATCGAAGCGGGTCAACAGGAGCAGACCTTGCGGGCAAGTATTGTCGATGACAACCTCACCAGCTTGGGCTTACAGCGCTCCCTCACTGCCCTGCGGGCCAAGCTCAACAACTTTGAAACTCGAGCCGAACAAATCCCCCGTTTGGAGCAACAGCAGCGGGAACTAGAGCGGAAACATCAGGCAGCAAGGACGACCTATGAGACCCTCCTAGCGGGTTTACAGGAAGCCCGCGTCCGGGAAAACCAAGAGGTGGGGAACGTGCGCATTATTACCCCCGCCGAAGTGCCAATTTTTCCGGCCAATGCGGCGAAACTGATTTCCCTAGAATTGATTGCTGGGGGGATGTTGGGGGGATTTTTAGGGTTTTCCATTGCCATCTTGCTGGAACTCATTGATCGCTCCATCCGCACTGAATATGAAGCCCGCCGCTTTTTCCATCAATACCCGGTGATTGGTACGATTCCCGCTTGGTATCCCCAGGATTGGCCCGTAGCGGCGGAGGGGGAATACCGGGATGTGAACTATAACCTTCCCTTGGTGGAAACCTCCGCTGATCCCACCAGTCCGCTCTATGCGGTGACGGTGGCCTATCGACGGCTTCAGACCAATTTGAAACTGATTAACCGGGAACAAAAAGCCCGCATTTTAGCTGTCACCAGTTCAGTCCCTGGGGAAGGCAAATCGGTAACGGCGGCTAATTTGGCGGTTTCTCTGTCTCTGCTTTCCAATCGGGTGCTGTTGTTGGAAGCGGATATGGCGGCTCCCCAACAGCATGAAATTTGGCGGCTCAATAGTGTGTGGGGGTTGGGGAATGTGTTGCAGGAGCAGATTATTTCTGAGCAGGCGATTCAGTCCATGACTGCGAATTTGGACATTATGAGTGCGGGGATTGTTGCGCCCCATTTGGTGGCATTGCTGGATAGCGATCGCATGGAACTTCTGATCCGGCGGATGTCTGAAATTTATGACTATGTGATCATCGATTCGCCGGCCTTGCTGGTGGCTCCAGAAATGCTGTCGTTGAGTAAACTCACCGATGGTGTGCTTTTGGTGTTGCGGCCGGGTGTGCTCAATAAAACCGATGCTGGGGCGGCTCAGGAAACGCTGCGGCAAACGGATTTAAATATTTTGGGTTTAATCGTCAATGGGGTGAAAAGTATTCAAATCAAAATGCCTCAACCGGACGTACCCGCTACCCCTGAGGAGCCGGTGGCTGTGGATTTCTTGGCTGGTATGCTGAAGCCGGAGTCTACTACGGTGGCCCGGGGTGAGCAGAGTACGGTGGAAGGGCGATCGCCCTCTCCTCATCACCTCAATCAACCCTCTCAACTCCACCAAGCGGATACCGCTGCGGATGTACTGGAAACGGAGGATGGCCCCGAAGAAACGACCTTGGCCATGGAAACGATGGCGGAATATGCTCACCTCTTCCAAGAGGACTATAGTGATACGGCAGTGACCCAAGTCGATGGCGAGGCAGAGGAAGATACCATCGCGGAACATCAAAATGGCCATGGCGATCGCGATACAACCGTCACCTCTAGCAATGGCAATGGCAATGGCCAATCCCATCAGCAAACCATCGTCACCTATCACAACGAGGGTGTGGAGTTGGAGGAAGAGGTGGATCCCGATGCAGACACAGATATTGAACCAAAACCAAAGCCCAAGCTCGAACGAAGCTGGCTCTCTTCGGTGACGCAAACCTGGCGGGATTAACCAGACTTCCCCCAATTGACGATGGGGCAGCCCCGCCCTGTGTTTCAATTGAGAATAAACCCTCCGGCTCCTCAGGACATTTTCCCTATGCTGGCTCACATTTTGGCGATCGCCGTTGCCCTTGGTAGTTTCATTTTTTACATCGCGGCCTTCTTCTTCCCCGAAATACACCGCCCTCGCGATTTGGTTTGGAGTGGGGTGGGGTTATTCTATGCCCTTGTGTTGTGGGTCTGTGCCGGCCGGATTACAGGGGGCGTATTGTTGGGGCAAACCGCTAGTGTTGCTCTCCTGGGTTGGTTGGGGTGGCAAACTCTGACGTTACGCCGACTCAAAACCCCTTTATTAGATCAAACCGAGGTGACTGAAGGAACGGTGGCGCAGGTGAAACAGCGGTTCAAACTGGGGGCATTGTTCCAGCGCCAATCCGATGGAAAATCGAAGCCGGTGGTTGTCGCAGATCCGCCTGAATCGGTCGCAGAAGCAGCCCCTGCTCCTGCTCCTGAATCTGAACTGGAGGCTGTTGTGGCAGAAGCTCCTACCCCAACACCTGAGCCTGAGATGATGGCCGCATCGACCCCAGAACCTGATGGGGATCAGTTTGAAGATTTTCAGGAAGATTTTCAGGAAGATTTTCAGGAATCATCCTCACCCACAGAACCCCCAAATCTTGATCCGTCGGAAGGGGGAGACGAATCTGAATCAGAACCCGATCTAGCAGCGGTTGCTCCCGCTCCAATGCCATCCTCCGAGCCTACATCATCAGAACCCGATGCTCCTCCCCTCCCCACCATGCCGGAAGTGAGTACGGAGGATTTACAAGGGATCCCCGATGAGGATCTCAGCAATATTCCAGAGCCGGATGTGGTGAAAGACCTCGAAGCCCTTGCTGATATTGCCGACACCGATATTGAAGGAGATACCGTGATTAAAGCTGAAGTGGTCAAGGATACCGATCCCGATGCTTGGGGTTAATCAATCCCCTTGTTGCTGAGATCTACCGAGGAACGCCTCGTTGAACATGCGGCAGAGCCGCCAAAGAACCGCGCCACGGCAGAGCCATGGCGCGAGAGGGGTTCTTAGGCTTCATCCTGTAGGGGCGAAAAATTTTTCGCCCTTATACCAATTTTTGCCCCTACCATAATTCCCCCAAGCAGCGCTAGAACTGCCAAAAGCTACGCCAGAGGAGCATCGATTAAAAACAAAAGCCCGCGATGAGGATTGAACTCATGACCTCACCCTTACCAAGGGTGTGCTCTACCACTGAGCCACGCGGGCAAAATTGTGGTGGGCCGAGTTGGATTTGAACCAACGTAGGCGTAGCCAGCGGATTTACAGTCCGCCCCCATTAACCACTCGGGCATCGACCCCTTTAATTTCCACAGTTATTTATCGTAGCAGCAGCACCTTGAAAACGCAAGGAAATCAAGGGAAGAAAATTTGTCCAGACCTAGGGCTGGACAAATTTCTCCCAAATTCAGCAGGTTAGACCCTTCTTCCCCTTAGGGAAATTTGGCTAAAGCAACCTTAGGGGTGAAGGAGAGCATTCGCAACATCGTGATTTGTAATACAATCCGTGGGTTAAAAGTTGGTCACAATGGAAGATGGCATAATCTCGATCAAGGCCATTGTGCCTATGACCACGGAGCGGGGTTCCATGAAACCGAAAATTATAGTCTATGGGTTAGGGCGAACTGGCTACAAAATTTTTCACCTCCTCCGTCAACAGGGCGCTGAAGTAATGGGAGTGAGCGATCGCCCCGTTACGGGTGAAAATGGCGATGATATTATCTTGGGGGATCTGCGCAGCAATAGCACTCTGGTGGCAGCGGGGATTCGCTTTGCCCATACTTTGGTGTTGGCCAATGATGATGATGCCCTTAACCTGGAAGTGGTGACACGGGCGCGGGTGATTAACCCCAAAATTCAGATCATCAACCGCATTTTTAATCACACGTTGGGGGAACGCCTCGATCAAACCCTCAGCAATCATGTCAGCATGAGCGTGGCCAAATTGGCCGCCCCGATCTTTACCTTTGCCGCCTTGGGCAATAAAGCCATTGGCCAGTTGCAACTGTATGATCAAACCTGGCCGATCCATGAGGAAATCATTAACCGGGATCACCCTTGGCTCGGTCGTCGCCTCAGTGAATTTTGGGAAAACCCGACGCGGATGCTGATCTATTACCTCTCTGCGAGTGAGGACTGTGATTTAGTCACCGCAGTTATGGCAGAGAAAACGCTGCAACCGGGCGATCGCCTGATCATCGGCACTCAACCCACGATCCGCGCTGCCCGCCGCTCCCGCCTGCGGCAATTGTTTAAAGCGATTCTCAGCCTGCGCAAATTTCAGCATTATGGCCGCTCGGTGGCGATCGTCACCCTCGCACTCCTCGCGACGATTTTGCTGGCCACCGTTACCTACATCAGCACCAATTTCGACACATCCCCCGTCGATGCCCTCTATTTTTCCGTGGGGATGATCACCGGAGCGGGAGGGCAAGAAGCGGTAGCGGAGCAATCTTCGGATCTGATCAAATTTTTCACCGCTGTGATGATGCTGGTGGGGGCCGGCGTGATCGGGATTTGCTACGCCCTAATTAACGATTTCATCTTAGGGAGTCGTCTACGGCAATTTTGGGCCGCGACCCAAGTGCCTCAATCTCACCATTACATTGTTTGTGGTTTGGGGGGTGTGGGGTTTCGCATTGTCCAGCAGTTAATTGCCCAAGGCCATGAGGTGGTGGTAATTGAACATGACCCGAATAATCGCTTTCTTCATTCTGCCCGGTCTATGGGTATTCCGGTGATCATCGAAGATGGCAGCCTTTCCACGACTCTCAATGCGGCTAATGTCAAAACTGCGGCTTCGTTGGTGGCGGCCACCAGTAGCGATATGGTCAATGTGGAGATTGCCCTTTGTGCGAAGGGGATTGCTGCCCAATTGCCGGTGATTGTTCGCAACCATGATCCTCAGTTTTCCCTCTCAGTACAACAGGTTTTTGAGTTTGATACGGTGCTTTGCCCCAATGAGTTAGCGGCTCCTTCCTTCGCGGCGGCGGCCTTGGGGGGGCGGATTTTGGGTAATGGGATGACTGATGATTTGCTTTGGGTGGCATTGGCGACGATGATCACGCCCCATCATCCCTTTTTTGGTAAGTCGGTGCGGGATGCGGCCCAAGGTTCGGATTTTGTGCCGCTCTATTTAGAAACTCAGGGCCGCCAAGTCCATGGCTGGACGTTGCTGGAAAGCTGTTTACAGGCGAATGATGTGTTGTATCTGACGATGCCCGCTACTCGCCTTGAGCAACTTTGGCGGGCGCACCCGCCGGAGGTGTTGCTCTACTAAACCTACCTACTGAACCTACTGTATGAAATTAATGGGTGTGGGGGTGAAAGATTTTTGTGCCTCCGGCAGGCTTACGCCAACGCCCCCACATTGCCTAACATTGCCTACAGGGGGCGAAGGATTTTTGTGCTTCCGGCAGGCTTACGCCAACGCCTCTACATTTTTCAGATCACCAAAATTTGCACAGGTTCCCCCGCTGCAATTTCCTTCACCCCTACGGGTAAGACGGCGAGGGCGGTGGTACGGGCAAGGTTGATCAGGTTGCCGGAATTGTGACCCCCTGAGGCGGGGTGAAATTCGGGCCGGCCTTGGGGCCAATGGAGTTGTCCCCAAAGATAGGTTTCTCGCTTGCCATCGGCTTTGAGGGTTTGGGGCGATCGCCCCTCCACCCATTGCGGCCCCCAGGGGGCTGCCAATCCCGCCCGTTTTCGCAGGGCCGGAGCGATAAAACGCCAAAATGTCACCAGGGCAGAAACAGGATTGCCGGGGATGCCAAAGTAGAGACATTGGGGAAAATTCGCTACAGTTAACGGCTTACCGGGTTTAATCGCCACACTGCGGATCTGGATATCGCCCCCCAATTCCCCTAACAAGCCCTCTACATAGTCATAATCCCCCACGGATACGCCACCCGTGGAGAGGACGAGATCGGCCTGGCTAATGGCCGCCTCCATTTTGGCCCGGAGCGCATCGGGTTGATCTGGCACAATTCCCAACGGGATCGCAATCGCACCCAGTTGGCTAACTGCGGCAGTTAAGGCCCATTGATTAGAATCGACAATCTGACCCGGTTGTAAGGTGGCATCGGGGGGGATTAATTCGTTGCCGGTGGAGAAGATCGCCACCTTGGGCTGAGGATAGACCAAGAGGGAAAGGGCCTGAACGGTGGCGAGGACGGCCATTTCCGCCGGGCCGATCCGGGTTCCGGCGGGCAAAATTACCTCCCCTTGGCGGCAATAGCTCCCCTGTTTACGGATAAAACCGGGTTGGGGGGGATTGAGGAGCGTGACGCGATCGCCTTCCCGTTGGGTTTCTTCCTGAATGGCGATCGCATCTGCCCCAGGGGGAACCATTGCCCCCGTGAAAATCCGGGCCGCTTCCCCCGGTTGGAGTTGATGGCAGGGAACTTGACCGGCGGCAATTTCTTCGACTACCTCTAACGTCACAGGGCAGGAATGAACATCGGGCGATCGCACCGCATAGCCATCCATCGCGGAATTATCCCAAGGGGGCAGATCCCCCGGACTGGTGACGGGTTGGGCTAAAACCCGGCCTAGGGCAGTGGTGAGGGCAACAGTTTCAGCCTCTTGGGGGGGGTGAATAGCATTGAGAATCAGGTCTTCAGCAACTTGAACAGAGAGCATAATCCAGCAGGGGGAAATCGCATCAATTCTACCCCCTCACCTTTCTGGCCAAAGAAAAGGGGGTAGCCGGTTTGAGCTACCCCCTAGGGAACACGAGTGGTTTGTGTTGGGTGATTGGTGATGACTCCTATAGAATCACTCACTTCGCCCCTAGGTGACAAGATCAATTCCTCCGTGATCTAACTGATCCTCTGGTGATCGTAAACTGATCTTGTTTTTATTCCATAAATAAGGTAGTAGGGGCGAAAAATTTTTCGCCCTCCCCGAAAATTTTTCGCCCTCCGCGCAAACCCTGCACTCTCCCCGAAAATCTTTCCCCCCTGCCCAAGGTTGGGTTCTGTGGGGGGATAATGGGGGAGCCGTCTTTTCCAGAAATATTGTGGCCCTTAGTTTTCAATCCGTCATTGCAACCCTCAATCAATTTTGGAGCGATCGCGGCTGCTTGATTGCTCAACCCTACGACACCGAAAAAGGGGCCGGCACGATGAGCCATCACACCTTTCTCCGCGCCATTGGCCCAGAACCTTGGTCTGTGGCCTATGTGGAACCCTGCCGCCGCCCCACCGATGGCCGCTACGGGGAAAACCCCAACCGCTATCAGCATTACTATCAATACCAAGTCCTGATCAAACCCTCCCCCAACAACATCCAGGAGGTTTATCTTGCCTCCCTCCAGGCCCTAGGGATTCATCCGGAGGATCACGATATTCGCTTCGTGGAAGATAATTGGGAATCCCCCACCTTGGGCGCTTGGGGCGTGGGTTGGGAGGTGTGGCTTGATGGTATGGAGATCACTCAGTTCACCTATTTTCAACAATGTGGGGGCATCGATTGCCGCCCCGTTTCCATTGAAATTACCTACGGGTTGGAGCGGTTGGCCATGTATTTGCAAGATGTGGATGCGATCGCCAAGATCCAATGGCAGGGCAACATCACCTACGGGGATATTCACCTCCAAGGGGAAGTGGAGCAATGCACCTACAACTTTGAAGCCGCCGATAGCGATCGCCTCTTCCAACTCTTTAGTCTTTACGAACAGGAAGCCAGCCAACTGATCGAGCGGGGTCTCGTCCTGCCCAGCCATGATTATGTTTTGAAATGCTCCCACACCTTCAACTTGCTCGATGCCCGGGGCGTAATTTCCGTCACCGAGCGCACCCGCTACATCGGCCGGATCCGCAACCTCGCCCGGCAAGTGGCCCAACGCTACTACCAACAGCGGGAATCCCTTGGTTTCCCCCTCCTCACCACCGTGGCTGCTTAGGCTAAATCGCTGGAGTCTTCGGCAATCTTTGGTAGGATGACATTAAAACCTTTTGTAATCCTCTGTTGAGCGAACAAGCTATGATCAAACGCCACTGGTCTCGGTTCTGTGCTGTGGTGATCAGCGTCCTTTGCCTGTGGGGGGCGATCGCCCCCGTCGCCACTGCCACAGACTATAACAATCGGTTTTTAAACGGCATCGATTTTGCCGGGCAAGACCTGCGGGATTCCAGCTTTAAAAGTGCTGATGTACGCCAAAGTGATTTTAGTCATGCCAATTTAGAGGGTGTGACGTTCTTTTCCGCAAATATGGATTCCGTCAACTTAGAGGGGGCCAATTTGCGCTTTGCCGCCTTGGGGTCTACCCGGTTAACCCGAGCTAATTTAAAAAATGCCTTGCTTGAGGGGGCGTTAGCCATGGGGGCAAGGTTTAAGGGGGCCAACATTGAGGGGGCCGATTTTACCGATGTCCTGCTCCGGGCAGATATTCAAGCGGAGTTATGTGAACAAGCCACGGGCGTGAACCCCACCACCGGCCGCGCCACCCGTGACACCCTCCTCTGTGATTACCTTTGAGCCATGAACCTAGCCCCCCTCGATCAGGCGGCCATTTTGGAGCAGGCCCGGGCCGGTGAACCGGCGATCATCGCCCGTCTGCTCAATTACAAACTCCATCCCTTAGGGGTGGATGCTCAGGTGACTTGGCAGGATCGTTGTCTCTGTGTGGCGTTGGTGGGGGAAGGGGCGAGTCCTGCTCCGCAAACCTGTGTGCCGATTATTGAGCGGGGGTTGAAAAAGTTGCAAGTGCCGGGGTTAAGTACGGTGGCGATCGCCGCCTATCAACGGGGCCAAACCCAACCCCTCTGGCGGGATCATCTTTCCCTAGCCAGCACCGCCCTGGCCATTGATTTAGCCGCCTGGCTGGAGTCCGGGACTTCCCTGCGGGAAGCGATCATCACCCTACCCACATCTCTCGGAACCACGACCCTCGCCCCCACCATGACCCCAGAGGTGGAGCAAAAATACCTCTGTTTTCAATTGGGGTTAGAGAATCCCGCATTGTTGCCGGTGGAATCGATTCAGGAAATTTTACACATGGCGATCGCCCATGTCCTCCCTGTCCCCGATATGCCCGATGCGGTGCTGGGTATTTATAACTGGCGGGGGGAAATGCTTTGGGTGATTGATCTCAACCATTTACTCAATTTAGGCGGTTTAGACTTGGCCGCCCTCTCCACCGTCACGGTGATTGTTCTCGATGTGGCGGGGCGTACCTTGGGGTTAATGGTGCAAACCGTCGAGGAAATCACCAGTCACCTCCCTTCCCTGTTGCAACCCCCCACGGGCCTCTTTAGTCCAGACCTGGAACCCTACATTACTGGCTATCTGCGGGAAACCAGCAGCATTGTCTTCAATCCAGAAGCGATTTTTAACGCCCCCAGTTTGCAGCAACGGTGATGTTTGACCCCACCGCCGTGAAATATTTTTTAAGGTTTACCAGATTTTTAAAAATCCAATGTTAGGCTAGGACAAACTCCAGAGTTAGCCTTTTTTTATTGGTAATTGGCTGGTGGATTGTCCCTTGACTCCCTTAAGATTACCCCGAATCGTTCTGTAATTTGTCAAAGTTTTCAGACTTTACGGGAATGTTTTGTAATCCAGCAAACAGATTAATTGGGCATTTCTGCTAGCCTATTGAGCAACTTCCTGCTGCTCCATTGAAGGATCTAACCGATCTTTACTGACTTTTACTTTACTCCTCTATCTTAACAATTTGTTTTTTAATAGACCCGACTTTCTTCATTTCCACAATCCTATGAATGTTACTGCATTAAATGCCCTCAATGATCAACCCCTAGGTTTAAAGACCATGGATTTAGAGCCTCAATCTCAGGGAGCGTCACCGCCCTTAGTGGATATTGAGTTTTCCCATGAAGCCCATGGCACTGCTGAGGCACGGCGCAATTATCGCAAGAGCGATCTAGATGACACGGTGGGCGCATTCTTCAAAGAAATGGCCCGCTATCCCCTCCTCAAGCCCAATGAAGAAGTGGAATTGGCCCAACGGGTACGGTTGATTGTCGAGATTGAAGAACTGCGCGATCGCCTCTGTGAAGAATACGAACGCCCCCCCACGGCCGCCGAAATTGCCACCGCCTTAAACATTACCGAACGACAACTGGAGCAACAACTCTATCAAGGGCGCATCGCCAAACGCAAAATGATCCGCTCCAACCTGCGTTTAGTCGTCTCCATTGCCAAACGCTATTTAAACCGGGGCGTTCCCTTTTTAGATTTAATTCAAGAGGGGGCGATCGGCTTAAATCGGGCCACGGAAAAATTCGATCCCCACAAAGGTTATAAATTTTCCACCTATGCCTATTGGTGGATTCGTCAAGCCATCACCCGCACGATCGCCAACGATGCCCGCACGATCCGCCTCCCCATCCACATCGTCGAAAAGCTCAACAAACTCAAAAAAGCCCAGCGCGTCCTCAAGCAAACACTAAGACGCAACCCCACCGAAAGCGAGTTAGCCCAAGAATTGGATGTCACCCCGGAGCAACTACGTCACCTTTTCCAACTGCGCCGTCAATCCCTCTCCCTCAACCATCGGGTGGGTAAGGGCGAGGATACTGAGTTAATGGATTTGCTCGAAGATGATGATCTCAAATTACCGGAAGATCAAATGGGCGAAACGATGATGCGTCAAGAAATTTGGGAGGTGTTGAGCGATGTCCTCACGGAACGGGAAAAAGACGTAATCACGCTGCGCTATGGCTTAAATAGCAGCCAGCCCCACACCTTAGAAGAAGTGGGGGGAATTTTCAATCTGTCACGGGAGCGGGTGCGGCAAATTCAAAGCAAAGCGATGCGCAAACTCCGCCGTCCCCAAGTGGCCCGTCGTCTGAAAGGCTGGTTGATGCAATAGCCCCATCACCCCCCTTTTTAAGGGGGGCAGGGGGGATCCCTCTGCCGAAGTTTGCAAGATCCCCCCGGCTACGCCGACCCCCTTGATAAGGGGGTTAAGTTTTATTTCTAAAACCCCCCTTTTTAAGGGGGGCAGGGGGGATCACAATGCCACTTTTACCGGCGTGCGACTGGGTTTGAGATCCACCAAAGCCGGTTGGAGGAGCGATCGCCCCGTCATTTCCGGCGGTTGGGGTAATCCCATGATTTCCAACAACGTGGGGGCAATGTCGCAGAGGCGGCCATCCTCGCGCAATTGCGCTTCCGTACCATGGCCAGGAATTTTCAACCCCTCCCCTTCGACCAGGATTAACGGCACGCGGTTGGTGGTGTGGGCTGTCCAGGGTTTCCCCTCCTCATCCCACATACATTCCGCATTACCATGGTCAGCGGTGATAATCGCCGTACCCCCGGCTTTGCCGATGGCCTCGATCAACCGCCCTAGGGTTTTATCGACGGTGGCGATCGCCTCCACCGCCGCCGCCATGTTTCCTGTATGGCCCACCATATCCGGGTTGGCATAGTTCATCACAATTAGGGCATATTCCCGCTTCGCCAACGCCGCACAGGCCACATCCGTCACCTGTTCAGCGGACATACTCGGCTTTTTATCATAGGTGGCCACCATCGGGCTGGGAATTAACTCCCGGTCTTCCCCTGGGAACGGCTGCTCTAAACCCCCGTTGAAAAAGTAGGTGACATGGGGATATTTTTCCGTCTCAGCGGTACGAAGTTGCTTCAAGCCATGATTCGCCACCACTTCCCCCAGAATATTATTCAAACTTTGGGGGGCAAAGGCCACGCTCACCGGCAAAGTGGGATCATATTGGGTAAACGTTGCAAAATGGAGGGGTTGAATTTGTTCCCGTGGGAATTCTTGAAAATCCGGCTTCACAAACGCCGCCGTTAATTGTCGGGCGCGATCGGGGCGGAAATTGAAAAACACCAAGCCATCCTCCGGCTCCACAACCCCCGCTGCCACCCGCACCGGCGGAATAAACTCATCATTAATCCCCTCGTCATAGCAGGCTTGAATAATCTCCGCTGGTGAACGGGGATCAATCTCCCCGGTTTCGGTCATTATCCGATAGACCTTTTCCACCCGATCCCAACGGCGATCGCGATCCATCGCATAGTAACGACCGCTAATCGTCGTGATTTGACCCACACCCACCGCATCAATCTGGGCCTGGATTTGGTTGAGGACGGCGATCGCTTCCGTCGGCTTTGTATCCCGCCCATCGGTAAACACATGGAGACAAACCTCGTCAATCCCCTCCGCCTTAGCCAGATCCAACAAACCAAACAAATGCTGCACATGGGAGTGAACCCCACCCTCAGAGCAAAGTCCGAGGAAATGCAACTTGCCGCCAGATTGACGAACATTGGCACACAATTCACGAAGCACCGGGTTCTCCAGAAAAGAACCATCTTCAACGGCATCGGAAATGCGCACCAACTCTTGGGGGACAATCCGTCCCGCCCCTAAATT
Source organism: Spirulina sp. CCNP1310 (assembly GCF_034932185.1). Taxonomy (NCBI): domain Bacteria; kingdom Bacillati; phylum Cyanobacteriota; class Cyanophyceae; order Spirulinales; family Spirulinaceae; genus Spirulina; species Spirulina sp. CCNP1310. The sequence continues at coordinate 66,354 of NZ_JAYGHW010000067.1, forward strand.
GAGATGGCCCACCTCAGAATTACCCATCTGACCATCCGGTAGACCGACTTTTTTGCCAGAAGTGTAAATCAAGGTATGGGGATAGGTTGCCCACAAACTATCCATAACCGGGGTCGGAGCAACTTTAATGGCATTGCCATCCGCAGACTCTCGATAACCCCAGCCATCTAGAATGATGAGCACCGCAGGAGAGACGGATGCTGGTGTCATATAGTGTTTCCCTTCTCTGTACCGATTAACGTGATAATACCATTGCACTTTACCGATCTGGGACAATTTTGTCATCAGAAGCACAAAAAAGCCCCTGTCCTAGGACAGAGGCTTTGGCAATATCAAACCAAAATTTGTGAATCTTAGTCGATATCGGGCATCGCCAACACGGGTTCAGTTTCCCGATCAATGCCTTTCTCAAACCCAGCAGCAGCCGCACGAGCACGACCGGCGTGCCAGAGGTGGCCCACCAGGAAGAAGAAGCCCAACACAAAGTGAGAGGTTCCCAACCAAGCGCGGGGGTTGACGTAGTTAAAGGAGTTGGGTTCGGTAATGATCCCACCCACCGAGTTCAAGGAACCGTTGGGAGCATGGGTCATGTATTCAGAAGCCCGGCGCAGTTGCCAAGGTTGAATATCGTTGCGGAGTTTATCCAGGTCGAGACCGTTGGGGCCACGGAGCGGCTCCAACCAAGGGCCTCGGAAATCCCAGAACCGCATCGTTTCACCACCGAAGATGATTTCGCCAGTGGGGGAGCGCATCAGGTATTTACCCAAACCCGTGGGGCCTTGGGCAGAACCGATGTTAGCGCCTAACCGTTGGTCACGGGCCAAGAACACAAACGCTTGCGCTTGAGACGCTTCAGCATTGGTGGGGCCGTAGAACTCACTGGGATAGGCGGTGTTGTTAAACCAGACAAAGAAGGAGGCGATGAAGCCCATCAGGGACAGCGCACCGAGGCTGTAGGAGAGATAAGCCTCTCCAGACCAAACGAAGGCACGGCGGGCCCAACCAAAGGGTTTGGTGAGGATGTGCCAAATGCCGCCAGCGATACAGGTCAAGCCGACCCAAATGTGGCCACCGATGATGTCTTCCATGTTGTCCACACCGACAATCCAGCCTTCGCCACCGAAGGGAGAATTAATCAGGTAGCCAAAGATTACCCCTGGGTTGAGGGTGGGATTACTGATAATCCGCACATCCCCACCACCAGGGGCCCAGGTGTCATAGACACCACCAAAGAACATCGCTTTAAACACCAACAGCAGCGCCCCTAAACCCAGAAGGATCAGGTGGTAGCCGATGATGTTCGTCATTTGGTTTTTATCCGCCCAGTCATAGCCGAAGAAATCGGAATATTCTTCGAGGGTTTCGGGGCCACGGATGGCATGGTAGATCCCACCCAAGCCGAGGACAGCGGAGGAAATCAGGTGTAAAACACCAACGACGAAATAGGGAAAGGTATCCACGACTTCGCCACCGGGGCCAACGCCTAAACCAAGGGTGGCCAGGTGGGGAATGAGGATACAGCCCTGTTCATAAATGGGCTTATCAACGGTGAAGTGAGCCACTTCAAACAGGGTCATGGCTCCGGTCCAGAACACAATCAGACCAGCATGGGCAACGTGAGCGCCCAGCAGTTTGCCGGATAGGTTGATTAAACGTGCATTGCCCGACCACCAGGCGAATCCAGTGGATTCTAGGTCGCGGCTGGTATTGAGAGTTGAAGTACTAGAGAGCGTTACCACGCGGTAAAACCTCCTCAGGGAATATAAAACGTTCGTGGGGTTGATCTTGGGGAGCCATCCAGGCCCGCATCCCTTCGTTTAAGAGAATGTTCTTCGTGTAGAACGTCTCAAACTCAGGGTCTTCGGCGGCGCGAATCTCTTGGGATACGAAGTCGTAGGCCC